>CAVIFH010000132.1:0-5912 GCA_963641615.1 bacterium
CCCAGCGCCGCCGCTGTATCCGGCGTATTGAAATCGAAGACACTCATAAAGTCTTCATGTTCAAGGTAGTCGTTCGGGTCAAGCCCGCAGCGGTTCAGCAGGGAATAACTGATGCTGACCTGCGCGGCATGTCGAAAAGCCACCTCGACGTTGAATTCATCATATTCTTCGAGAAAGGAATCCTCAAGGATGTCGAGAATATCCCGCTTGTTGTTATCCCAGTATTCCTGAGCAAGGCTTTCCGCCAGATCTTCAATCTGCTGATTCAGCGGGTCTGAAGTCTCTGTGCCGTAGTAGGATGACAGCATCGCGGACACCACCGGAAGGTGCTCCTCACGCAGCTCCCACAGGTTCACATTTCGGGAATGCGCCCTTTCGCCGGTATCCGACACATCGAATACATAACGAAGTCTGTCACGGTCTCCTCTGGTGTCGATGAGGGCAATGCCCTTGGAACCGCGACGCACAAAACGCCCCATGGTGTTGTTCCACACATCATACTCAGCGCAGGCCGTCGCATCCGGTCTCTGCGCATGAATCATGACCTGCTCATGATACGGATACTTGTACAGCCGCGATGCGGTCTTTAGGAAGGACTGCCAACGTTCCAGACTGCCCGTCAGCTGGCGCTGCGCCTCCTCCGACATGCGGCGGTATTCCTGCAATTTACTTGCCATAGATCAGTTCTCCTTTCACGCCCCTTCATCAGGGCAAAAGAAAAGAAGCACCTCTTCAGATGCTTCTCTTACAAATAAATTGGTTTATTCTGTTACTTTGTCAGTGAGTTGATTTCCTGCTCTAAATTACCTATAAATCCCATAAGCGTTTTGAAATCCGGATACTCGCCAAACATCATATTTTTCATGCTATCGTAGTCTTTCTGTAAATCCTCCATACGATACTCCGGCGGCAATAGCTTCAGCGTACCTGGTACTGCAAGCTCGTAATGCGCCCATTTTCGCGGGTAAAATTTCATTTTGAAATCCGTCACGCGCTTCAAAAGATCAAGATTACTGTACGCCGATTCTTTAATGTCAGAATGTGCGATGCAATAAAGGTCATAATAATGGCGCGAGTATCTGCCCGGCATGGCCAGATTCTCCGGGCGATTTGCCTCATGATGCAGAATGGTTGCCTTTTCCCAGAAAGTTCTCTCCGCTGAGGCTGTAAGGATAGTCGTATCAGGTTTTGAAAAAATCTTTGGATATGCCTCTGCAACATAAGGAGCAATCGTTTTGGCAACGGATGGTGTCCATGCTGCCAAAGCCCCTATTTCAAGTCTGATGATCTGCATCGTGTTGCTGTCTTCAAAGACCTTCGGATACTGAAAACATATCGTCTGAGGATCTTCCGGGAGAATATAGAAGCTCGCCTCTTTCCCCAATATTTTGCTCATATCCTCTCTCAGTACCGGGAGAAGCTGCTCAGACAGAAATGCTTCTGCACGGCTATTGGCTTCTTTATTGAAAGCGTCCTGCTTTGTATTAGATCGCTGCTCCCAAGGCTCATTTAAGCCGTATCCCAATACACGCCAATCTAATATCAGGTCAATATCTTCAGAAAATCGCTTGATCAGCCCGTAGCATTTTGACAGGCTTGTTCCGCCCTTGAATGTAAATGCTTCCTTCCATGGACAACTGTGAAAAAGATAGTCCAATGTCAGGCAGACCCAAAAATCTTTTTCAACAATGGCCTCGTGAAGACCGGTTTTCTGAGCTGTATTTCTAAACAGAATCCGAAGCTGCTCCTCCGGCTGTTTTATCAACTGGTACATTCATCTACACCTTCCTTTATTCACATATCTGTTTGATCAAATCGTATACCCACACGGTAGCCTGCTGAGCCTCTTTCAGCATCGTAGCCTTATCCTCGTCCGAAATCAGACGTCTGATAATTTCCATCTGCGTATTGGTGACATTGCCCTTGCCGATAGCTTTCAAAGCCTGGATAACAGTAGCTGTCTGTCTGGAGACTCCTGATATCTCCCGGTTGTTTCTATGCTTGAATTCTATCGTGAAGGCTCCGATTTGAAACTCATGATAGGGTCCGTCGCTGATATAGCTCCATTTAGCAGGAACCTGCGTTGACAAACCAAGCTGATTAAGTGCTGTATCTGCACACGGAGCGATTGTCCAGCCAAACTTTCTCGCCAGCGTATCCGCAACCTTGCCTGGTGACGGAGCTTCGTATTCATCAATCAATTCGCTGTATCGCGGGTAATAGTAAACACCCCTCATGATTTTTTGAATTTTACCCGATTCGTCTAATCGCAAGAGTGCCTTGCGTACCGCATGGTATTCACCCAAATCCAGAAAGTCTCCGACAATGTACACTTCGTCATGTCCGATTTCTTTAATTCGCTCATAAATCTGAGTGATAATGCTATCCTTCTGCAAGAGATCACCTCCTTGTTTTGTCTCAAATATTATATAGTTTTTGAGACAAAAAGTCAAGGCAGGGTTCTTGTCACATACTGTCTATGGATATCTGTTCAGTTTATTTCGTCTCAAATTTTATGTAGTTTTTGAGACGAAATATTTTTTGCCCATTTTTCTATTCCGAAATCTAGTGCAAATGCACCTCATTCCGGAATAGAGATTTCCATGCATAACATATTTCATTTGGGATTTTTGCGGTTTACTGCAAAAATCTTAAATAGGCATCACGTATCAAAATCCGGATAAAGCTCCAGTGCGTCAAATTCGTCGTTTGTTATCTGTGACAGCTTAGAAAGTGCCGATTCTGTCAATGTCAACAGCTCTGTTTCATCCTTTTCCAGATAATGCTTCATTTCCGTCAGCTTCTCCACCAAATCAGTGCGATTGCCTCCGGCGCTATAGATGCACATGAGATTCAACTCATCGTTCGTAAAATTCATCATATCAAATCCCTTTCCGCGCTTTTTGTCTGCGCTGTTTTATCGTTTCTAGGCGGTGTCGGTTCGTGGAGTCTGGCAAGCACAGATTGCTTTCTGCCATTATCACTGGATGGCCTGTCTTCCTGCACAGTGCGCTTTGCCTCCTCAAAAAGTGCTGTCAAATCAGGGGCTTTTGCCCTGTTCTCCGGCTGTTCCTTCGGGCCGTTATTGATAATGCCATCGATCATACCGTAGTCATCCTCCATCGCCATCTCCGCGTTCTTGAGATAGTTTTCCGGAATGAACGAGGGCACATTGGCAAAGCCGATGCTGTCCACGTAATGGCAGGATACCACGCCGTTTTGCCTGAGCGCTACGATGTCGCTAACCGACAGACTATGTCCGGTAAAATCCTGCGGGCGCTCTGTATTGAACTTCATATAGAGATCATCCAGCGTTTTCGTAGCGCTATCATCGCACCTGGGAAGAGCGCCGGAGTAAACTGCATCGTAATTTTCGTAGGAAATATCCAGATCATGCTCTTTCAGATAGCTGCTGCTCATGAAGAGTAGCTCTGCTGTCTCATCGATTTGCTTTAGCTGGTAGATACAATAGCTGTCGGCAGGGTTCTCCAGAAAAGCCTTCTCCCACTTGTTTTCCGTCACGACTGGGAACTGCTCTTTCACTGCCTCCCAGTCGGCACGGTCAATACCGAAGATGCCGTCATGATTCAAAATCTCCGTCTGTTCAAATGCCATGGCCTCGGTATTATCGCCGTAGAGCAGATACACGGGCACATCCCGTTCAAAGAGCTCCATTGCGCGTTCTTTTGTCAGCGGCAGCATCGCATCGTCCGTATACCCGAAAGCATTGCGCGCTTCTGCCGAGATTGCAGGGTCAGGGGGTACATCGGTCGGAAGCTCCGGCGTTTCCTCAACAGGCGGCTCAATGGAGATTGCCGCATCCTGCGCAGCCTGAATCTTCTCAAGAATTCCGATATCCGTAAGCTGGAGCGGACTGTTCTGCCCGATTTCATGGAGCTTGCAAACTTCTATCGCGGCCTCTGCAAGAGTTGTCGTCTCTAAATCCAGCTGTCCACCGTCAAACTCCGTGAGGGACGCTTTATCGTAGAAAGTGTAGTCAACGCCGGTCTCCGTGCGCTGAATGTGAAGATACTGATCATCCATGGTGAAAAGCCTTTCTTCAGTTCCGGCAGGCTCAGAAGCAATCAGCTCTGCCTCATGCTCCTTCATGATTTCCGCATAATGGCGATCAATGTCATCGATCAGCCCTCCGGCAGTTTTATTGATGATTTCAAGGCTTTCCCGAAGCTCCGGCAGCGTCTTATCCTTCGACCACGACGCGATATAACCGAGGCTATTTGCGCCGGTGGCAATGTTATAATAAGCGCAGACCGTGTGAGATATGCTCTCAGCCTGGACCTCTTCGGTATTACGGGAGAGTTTTTTCTGCTCAGCGGATTGCTCCGTCTCCTTAGTACGATTATGAAGAAGCGCATGGGCCATCTCATGGATTGTCGCAGATACCGTCTGTACCTCGCTCATGCCCTTGCGGATAGCGATATCCTGATGCTCCAGATCAAAATAGCCGTCCATTTTGCCACTCATGACCTCTATGGAGATCGGAACTGGGGAACTGCGGCGCAGTGCTTCCATGAACATCTCGTAATTCTCCACGTTTCCTGCAAGATCATGTGCCAGTTGCGGCAATGGCTTGCCCTCGGTCTGACTGACATCAAACACCGTGACGGCGCGATACATGGGAATCTGTATCGTCTTTTCTTCCGTGACGACTTTGCCGTCTGCATCCAGCACCGGCAGTTGGGTATCCGGATCGAGCTTTTCCTGCTCGATTTTCTTCTTAAAGGGCGTGGGCGCGATGATCTTAATGCCGTGCTCGCCCTTGATGACATTCCTGCCAAACTGATTTTTCCATTTGTTGAAGCCCGCCACCAGCGTAGCGTCCGGCTTCTGCATGTGTATCAGTACCTGATTGTTCACGCTATAACGATGAAATCGGCTCATGGTCTGAAGATACCGCGCATAGTTCTCCGATTGGAACAATTCTTTGATACCGTCCTCAATGCTAGCGGTGATCTCCTTGAGCCTGTCTTTATTGCCCTGTTTCTCTGCCATAGGCGTTCCTTTCCGAAGGAAAAAGCGCAAAGCCGAAGCCCTGCGCCGTCCCTTCTAAATTTATAACGTTGTATTACTTTCCGTTCTTGTCGAACTCCAGCGAATAGCTGGTTTTCTGCCCGTCATCCGAAAGCACGATGTACGCAGAATAGGTCTTTCCGGTTTTCTCGGAATACATGCCGCTGACAAAGGTCTTGCCATCCTTTAGAAGCCCTTCTGCCATCTTCTTTGTGAGAATGATGTGCTTTGCGGAAAGATAGCGATTATCCTTCCAAAGACCGAATCGGCAGCTCTGGCGCTCGCAGAAGAATCCGGTCTTGCTCTCCGTCACAGAGCAGCCGCAGCGCGGGCACTTGCCAACAACCGGGCGCCCGGATGGAAAGAGCACATCTGCGCCATCCATCATCTCATAATCCTGCACCAGGTCAGACACCATCTGACTGATGCCGTCCATGAAGCTGTCCGGCGAGAGATTCCCGTGCTCAATCTCCTTGAGTCGATTCTCCCATTCTACGGTAAGTAGCGGGGACTGAAGCTGTTCCGGCAGGACGGTAATCAAAGAAACACCAACCTCCTGTGGAATAAGATTCACTGCCTTCTTATTCTTTTTTCGCTCCACAAAGCCGGCAGATACCAGCTTTTCCAGAATACTGGCACGGGTAGCCGGAGTTCCAAGCCCCTTGCGCTCTGCATCATCGGGCATTTCCTTTGCTCCGGCACGTTCCATCGCGGAAAGAAGCGTATCCTCGGTGAAATGGGCAGGCGGTTTTGTCTTTCCCTCTTCGATGGTGGGCGTAAAGGCATCAATGACCTGTCCTTCGGTCAACGAAGGAAGAACCGTCTCTTTTTTGTTACTGTCTGCATAAGCTCGCCAACCGGCATTCAGTACAGTCTTGCCC
>CAVIFH010000133.1:0-5876 GCA_963641615.1 bacterium
GGATCTTTTGCCCCAATTTTTCAGTTTGAAAAACTTGAGATACATACAGTATCCCTGCGCTTTTTAAACTTTAACTAGAGTCAAAATCTCTCAGCAATCGCTCTTGCCTCTTTGTGCGGTGCTGCCTTAAAAGCACTGAAGGGAAAGGGAATCATAGAACGAATCGGATCAGACCGCAGCGGGCACTGGAAGATAAATTAACCTCATGAACCTGCTGTCGGAAGCTTCATTCAACGCAGGAATGCCCCCGCAGTGGCCGGACAAAAATAATCCGAACCGGAGCTTCTGGATAGGAGACCGGTTCGGATTGTTTGTTTTCTTCAGGAGGTTTGAAAAAGCGCATTGCCGGCAGCGGGGTTTGCCAGCAGCCGGAGTGCCTCACAGGGAATCGGTACGGGTCAGTACGGTCAGCGGCGGCCGCCCCACAATGAGGGACGTTCCGTCCGTATAGCCCTCTTCCCTGTCTTTCAGTGCCTCAATCAGCTTTCCCCGCAGCAGAGCCGCCCGCTGAGGATGGGAGACCAGCGCATTCTTTGTCTCATGCGGGTCCTCCCGCAGGTCAAAATACAGCTCCTTCCCCGTCTGGGAGTACCAGATGTATTTGTCATCCTTTGTCACGATGAAGTGCATGGAGTCCTGCCCCAAAGCATGCTCGCCGTGGAGGTATTCCCGGTCTACCGGGTGCAGGAGACTCTTGCCGTCTACAGTTTCCGGGATGGGGGCGCCTGCCAGCTCCAGCAGGGTGGGCATCACGTCCCGCAGCTCCGCCAGATCATCGCGCACCGTACCGTGCCTGCCCACGTACCGCTCCGGGCCGGAGAGGAACAGCGGCACGTGAATGCTGCCCTGGAAGGGCTTCGCCTTCTGGAACATCAGATGGTCCCCCAGCATCTCCCCGTGGTCGGACACAAACAGGATCACCGTATTGTCCATGATCTGCTGCTCTGTAAGGGCGGAGATCAGCCGCCCGATCTGGTGGTCCATGTGGGTGATGGCGGCATAGTAGCCTGCGCGCAGCTGGTGAATATAGCTTTCGTCCGAGGGGCAGGACTGGGCATGATAGCTGCGGCCATCCCGGAGCCAGCGCTCGGTGTCATTCCAGTCTCCCCGCCAGGGGGCGGCCAAAGGACGATCCCTGTACAGGTTCAGATAATATTCCGGCGCATCCAGGGGCGGATGGGGGCGCACGAAGCTGGCCATCAGGAAGAAGGGCTGAGACCGGTCCCGGCGGCGCAGGAAATTCAGGCATTCACTGGCGACCCAGTTGGTGGGATGGTATTTTTCCTCGTAAATCCAGGGACGCACCACCCAGCTGTTGCAGTCCAGCCCCGTATCCATCGGGTCCGCGTCCGCTCCCAGCTGCTGCTTGAGCCACCAATAGTAATCATCCGCCACCCGCTGATCCTCAAAGCTGGGGGTAGTGGGCCTGCGGTAGGCGTGGAGGTAGCCGTCGTGGAGCTGCACACTGTGAAAACCCAGATTATTGCGCAGGGGGTGGACGTGCATTTTCCCGACACACTGGGTATAGTAGCCCGCCTTGCTCAGCTCTCCGGCCAGGGTGTGGGCATAATTCCAGGGCACCAGATCCTCGTAGCCCACCCGGCCCGTGTGGACCTGGGACATGCCGGTATAAAGGCTTGCCCGGGCGGGAATACAGGTGGGGCAGGCGGAATAGGCGTTGGAATACCGGACACCCTCCGCGGCCAGTGCGTCCAGGTAGGGTGTTTTCACATCCGGATGCCCGGCAATGCCCAGGCAGTCGCCCCGGAGCTGGTCTGCCACCAGCAGAATGATATTGGGTCGCTGCTCCAAAAAAATCTCTCCTTTCGGGTCCCTGAAAATTTGGACGGCGCGGTGTCACCGTGCCGTCCAGGAAAATCAGATCTTATACCAGCGAATCTCGTTTGCCTCCAGATGGAGGTCAAAGGAGCTGCTGTCTGTGTATACGGTGGTATCCTGGGGCGCGTAGGTGTTGTTGACCACGCAGTATTTTCCGTTCGTTACAAAGGCGTGTACCTCAACATTGTAATTGTCGGAGTACCATTTGTAAAGCGCATCTTCCCCATGGGCGGCCCACAGAATGGCCCGGTAGAGCAGGCGGCTGTTGGCAAAGCTGTAGGGCAGGCCCGAGATATATACGCCTCGGCCCCGGCCGCATTCATTGACCGCCAGCTGCACCTCCTTGTCCCGCTGAATCAGAATCTCCGTGCCCTCCAGGGCGTAGATGCTCTTCTTTCCCTCGCCGAAGTCCACGTCTCCCCCGGCATCCGCCAGGATAAAGTGATCCCGGTGCTCTGTCCAGTTGTACTTGTCGTAGTTCAATGTGAAGCCCGTCTCCTTCTCCACCCCCAGCTCGGAGGCCAGCTGCAGATAGCGGCCCTGGTACTGGTGACCGGCGGGCTCTCCGATGCCGATGATGCCGCCGCCCCGGCGGACGAAGCGATGGATGGCGCTTGAGATTTTGGGATCCTCCCATTCCGCGCCGCCGGTATGGGCCGTATCCCCGTCGCCCACGTTGATGATCACATCGATGGCATCCAGCACGGCGGGATTCTCCCGGATATCATCAAAGGAGAGGAATTTCACATCGAAGGGAGCACCGGACAGGGCCTCAATGACCCCGGCATAGGAATAATTCTGCTTCTGATACAATGCGTGGTGGACCATATGGCAGCCCCAGGAGCGCTGCCTGCCCCAGCAGTTGAGGACGGCGACCGTCTTGACGCAGTAGGGTGTGGTGCCCTTGATGTTGACATACAGCTGCCGGAACTCATTGCAGACAGATTCAATGTAGTCCACGAACTCCGGGAATTTCAGAGCAAGCTTCAGATATCCCCCGTAGCCGATGCGGTCAATGGGCTTGCGCAGGATGGCCCGGCGGGCGGTTACCCAGTTTTCCTTTGCTTCCTTCACGGGGTCGCCCCCCTCGTGGAAGGTATCCGGGAAGAAATAGGGCAGGAACCGGCCCTCGGTGTACTTGACGCCGGGGATGTCGGAGATCAGCCGCAGGGTAGAGCCGTTGCCTACGGAGCCCACCACCGCATCCACGCCGATGGTTTTCCACTCGTCCATAAAGGGCTCCGTGCCGATCCAGTGGTCGCCCAGGAACATCATGGCCTCCAGCCCGTATTCATGGGTGATATCCACCATCTCCTTGCAGAGCTTGGCCACCTCCCGGCGCTGGAAGGCCTGGAAATCCCTGTATTCCCTGGAGGGAATCCGGTACTGGTTATTGTGGTAGCCCTGGTCCACAATGAATTCGGGCCGGAATTTATAGCCCACTTCCCGCTCAAACTGCTCCAGAATATAGGGAGACACAGAGGAGGAATAGCCGTACCAGTCCACGAACTTCTCCCGCCGCAGCTCATCAAACACCAATGTGAACTGATGGAAGAATGTGGTATAGCGGATGACGTTTACATAGGGGTGGTCGGTGATAAATTTCCGCAGCCGCTCCATGGTGAATTTATGAGTTTTCGGCTGACGCACGTCAAAGGTGATCTGGTGCTCGAAGTTCTGCCAGTTGTTCGTCACCGCATTGTACATGTGCACCGGATCCCAGATGATATAGGCCAGGAACGCCACGGTATAATTGTGATAGGGCGCCGGCTCCGGAATCACCACGCAGCCGGTATCCGCGTCATAGTGCCACTCTTCCGGGCTCAGGGGCTCTCCGGCGGTCCGGTCCATGACCTCCCACCAGCGCTTGATATCGTCCCGGGTGTTGACCTCCATCATTTCCCTGGAGATGCCCTTCATCAGCGCAATGGAGAGGGGCCCTTCCTCGGCGGTGTAGAAGGGGGTCATGAGATAGCTCTGCTGAACCTCGTCGGGGTTTGCCTTCGCCCAGGCGTTGTCCTTCCGGGTGGTATAGTAGGTGGAGTAGATTTTCGCGTTCTGGCCCTGGAGCTCCGCAGGGAAATCCGTGCCGTCGCAGTCCCGGATGGCATCCGCGCCCCATTTTTTCAGAATTTCTATGGTTTCGGGCACCACGTCCAGATCCGTGGGAATCGTGACCCTTCCGGTTTTCAATTCGTCGTTCATCGTATCCTCCTTGATGTTACGCGCTCAGCGCCTTCAGCAGCTCCTCATGGACCTCCTCCAGGAGGGCGGGATCGTCGTTATACTGACTGAAGCCGGTAAAGACCCTGGCGATGAGAGCATCGTGGGCCTGAATATTCTTTTCCCACAGGGCTTTCAGCAGGCAGGCCTCCTCCGCGCCCCTGCGCTCCGCCTCAAAGCGCAGGCTGATCCATGGGCCGCTGTCGCCGGGATAGACGATGAAGGCATCCCCGCAGGGGAACTCCGTGCCGATGCCGGTGGGGTTATGGCAGGCGGTTTTCTCAAAGGGATTGGGCACGCCGCCGAACTGGTTCCATCCCCAGTGGAGGTAGCCGTCGATGCCGTACTTGGCGCAGCCCCAGAACAGCAGCCGCCCGTGGTTTACAGGGCTGTCCAGGAAGCGGTTGAGCCAATGTCCCTGGGGGCCGCAGCATACATAGGTCCAGACCCTGTCGCCCAGTGCCATAGCGGTTTTGAAGGCCTCGATATTCTTCTCAAAGCCGTCGGTGATAGGGCAGAGAATGTCCACCCCGCCCCGCATCTGGGTGGACTTGACGGCCTCCAGAATCTGCACGCCGGGCAGATAGCGGCGGACGATGTTTGCCGCAGTGAAGAACTGCACCCGGCGGGCCTGCAGGGCGGCATCGGACTTGATGTGCACATCCGGCTCGTCCATGACGTGGAAGAGCACATTTTTCTCCCAGCCGTTGCGCTTGAGGAAGTCGGCCAGGTCCCGCATCTCGGCGCAGAGCAGCTCATAGCCCTGGTCGGAGTCCACGCTGACTGTGGGGTCGGCGCTGCACTTGAGGTCGCTGGTGAACATATCCGGACTGCCGTCGGGCAGGAAGCCCCGGCAGACCAGTCCGCCGGTTTCAAAGGAGGTGAAGCCCTCCTCCAGGAAAATCTCAATGATCGGCTTCATATCCTCAAAGTCGAAGTGGTAGGGAGGCTTGGCGTGCCGCTCCGCCAGATCCTCATGGAGCCAGATCAGGAATACCTTCTGGTGCACCTGCCGCATGGAGCGGGCGTAGGCGCGGACCATATCATAGAATTCCGGCGTTCCCCGCCTGACATTGTGCTGCTGCTCGATGGCGGTGAAGCTGAACCAGTTTGTCTGCTGGAAGCGGTCCTCGTCATACTTCACAGGATAGACCGCATAGGTAAGAACGCAGGTATGGGTCTCGCTGCCCTCCGTAATGGTCAGAGGCAGGGTGTAGGTGCCGGGGGCGGCGGTTTCCCGGGGCGTCAGGGTTACATAGGCAGCGGCCACACCGTTTCTGGCGGGGATAAAACCGCTCTCTGCAGGCTTCATGCAGTCATATACCCGGAAGGGGGCCTTGCGGACCGCATAGCCGGGGCAGACCTCCGGGCTGATCACCATAGCCCCGCCCTGGTCCACGCCGTTGCCCGTGTTGTACTCTACGGGGATATCCACCATCTGATAGCAGCGGACTTCCGCTAATTCCTCCGGCAGGGACACCCGGATCCCGTCCTGACTCTCCACCAGCAGCTGCACGCCCACGCACTCGTTGGCGGCGGAGGCCAGGCGCAGGGAGCCGGGCATCTCCCCCAGGGGGGAATCCGGGAAGAGAAACACCTGGGTATTTGTAATATAGCCGTTCATATCCATTCTCCTTGTAAAAAGGGGCATAGGCTTTCACCTATGCCCCCCTTGGGTTGAAATATTCTCTTATTACTTCTATTACTTCATGGCCTCGTTGACCTGGGCGATGATGTCGTCCAGACCGTCAGCCTGGTAGTCGCTGATGATGTCATTCCACATCTCTTCCACGGGCTCGGTGCCGGTCATGATC
>CAVIFH010000134.1:0-5776 GCA_963641615.1 bacterium
CTCCGGCCGATTACACTTTTCACAGCGTCCTGCCAGCCGGCGTATTTTGTCTGACGGGTTTCAGCATCCATTTGGGGGACAAAGTAGGCGTAATTCAGGACAGAGAACACATCCTGCGTAAATACGCCCTGGGACAGGCCCGCCATGTAGGCCGCGCCGATGCCGGAGAGCTCCTCGCTGGACGGAATACATACCTTCGCCTCCAGCAGGTCACTTTGCAGCTGCATAAGGTAGGCATTGCGGGTCGGGCCGCCGTCTACGCGAAGCTGGCTCAGCTTCATACCGGTATCCCGCTCCATCGCCTTGACAATATCCGTGATCTGGTAAGCAATGCACTCCAGTGCCGCCTTCACAAGCTCTGCCTTTCCGGTAAGCCGTGTCATGCCGTAAATCGCTGCCTTCGCATCGTTGCACCAGTACGGAGCACCGAGACCGGTAAAGGCAGGAACCAGATAAGTCGTATCCGCCGGATTGGCAGACTCTGCCAGTTCCTGCGTCTGCGCCGCAGAGGAAACCAGGCCCACATCCTTCTGCAGCCAGCTGATTACCGCGCCGGTATAATTCAGATTGCCTTCCATTACGTAGTTGACCTGACCCCGGAATTTCCATGCAAGGCTGTTTACCAGGCCATTCCGGCTCTCAATGGGTGCCGTACCAATGTTCATCATGATGGAGGAGCCTGTACCATAGGTTGCCTTGGCCATGCCGGCACCCAGGCATCCCTGCCCGAACAGCGCCGCATGGGAATCTCCCAAAACCGCATGAATGGGTATTTTCTTTGGAAGAATGCCTCCCATATCCGTCATGCCGAAGCAGGCATCGCTGTCTGTTACCTCCGGCAGGTCCGCGGCATCCAGCCCGAACGCAGCGCACACCTGCTCATCCCAACGGAGGGTGTGAATGTTGAAAAGCTGGGTGCGGGATGCGTTGGAATAATCCGTTTTATAGCTTTCCCCGTCCGTCAGCTTGTAAACAAGCCATGCGTCAATTGTTCCGAAACAAAGACGATGCTCTTTTGCCATCTCCGCAGCCCCGGGGACATTCTCCACCAGCCATGCAAACTTCGAAGCCGGAAAGAAGGGAGAAATGGGGATGCCTGTCGCGGCGTGAACCGCCTCGCTCCAGCCCGCGTCAATCACCCGCTGGCAGAGCTCCTTGGCTCTGCCGCACTGCCACACAATGGCATCGGCAATAGGCTTTCCTGTGTCCCGCCGCCAACAAAGAGAGGTCTCCCGCTGGTTGGAAATGCCAAGCGCCATTACTCCCGCAGGGTCAATGCCGGAATCGGACAATACCAGGCGGACGCTTTCCTGCGTATTGCGGTAAATCTCCTCCGGGTCATGGCTGACCCAACCGCTGCCGTTGATTTTCTGCTCGTGGGCAACATCCCTGCGGCAAATCAGCCTGCCTGTTTCATCAAACAGGAGTGCCTTTGTGCCCTGTGTGCTCTGATCTACGGACAGGACGTATTTCATAGCTGCTCCTCAACCTTTTTGGCAATTCCTTCCGCATCCATCCCGTAATAGTGGAATACCTCACTGCTGGTTCCGGTAATCACAGGGGCATCCGGGAGAGAAATATTAATTACCTTCTTGGGGTCGTTGGCGCCGATCACCTGGCTTACCATGCTGCCCAGGCCGCCGAAGGGTGCGTGCTCCTCAACACTCACGACGAGGCGCTTGCCCTTTGCTGCCTTCAGCAGGCCATCCGCATCCAGGGGCTTTACGCAGTACATATCCAGTACCGCCGCGCTGATTCCCCGCTGCGCAAGGAGCTTTGCCGCATCCTGCGCGGGCTTTACCATCTCGCCGCAGGCAACGATCAGCACATCGTTTCCATCGCAAACCAATGTTGCCTTATCCATCTCAAAGGGGACATTTCCCTCTTCGTATACATCCTCTACCGCGTTGCGGCCAATGCGGATGTACGCCGTCTTTTCATCCTGCAGCAGGGACTCAAACAGGCACCGGGTCTGGAACCGGTCGCTGGGGAGATAAACACGCATATTGGGAATCGCCGCCATTGCCGCGATATCCTGCGCAGAGTGGTGGCTCATACCCAAAGCACCATAGCTCACGCCGCCGCTGATGCCGATCAGCTTCACATTGGTATTGGAATAAGCGCAGTCTACCTTCGCCTGCTCATAGGAGCGGGTGGAGAGGAAGCTTGCGGGGGAAGCCGCATAGGCCTTCTTGCCGCATTTGGCAAGTCCGGCTGCCATACCGACCAGATCCTGCTCGGCGATACCCGCCTCTACAAACTGCTCCGGGAACTCCTTGGCAAAGGGAGCAAGGGAAGCGGAGCCCCGTGAATCGGAGCACAGCACTACAATGCTCTTGTCCTCCCGGGCATGCTCGGAAAGCACCTCACAAATAACCTGACGATTGGTAATCTTATTCATGTTTTGCCGCCTCCTCACGCGCTTTCAGATCAGCCATAATCTGATCGTATTCCTCCTGCGTAGGCACATGGTGATGCCAGCTTGCCTTGTTTTCCATCACAGCAGAGCCGCAGCCTTTCACCGTATTGGCAACAATCAAAGTCGGCTTTCCTTTTACGGTCTTTGCCGCATCCAAAGCACCGATCATGGCGTCAATGTCATTTCCGTCTACACTGAGCACATTCCAGCCGAAGGCCGTGAAGCGCTCTTCGCAGGAATCCTGGTGCATCACTTCTTCCGTACCGCCGGAGATCTGCAGGCGGTTGCGGTCAACGATGGCCACCAGATTATCCAGATGATACTGTGTTGCGCTCATGGCGCCTTCCCAGACAGAGCCTTCTGCCAGCTCGCCGTCGCCCATGACTACATAAACGCGGGAGGGCAGATAATCCATCTTCTTTGCAAGAGCCATGCCGATTGCAACCGGGAGGCCATGACCCAAGGAGCCGGAATTCATTTCAATGCCCGGAAGCTTGTTGTTGGGATGGCCGATGAAGGGGCTGCCAAACTGAGAATATTCGCGAATTACCTTCTCAATCGGGAAAAAGCCTTTTTCCGCCAGCACCGCATAGAGGGACTCCACGCAGTGGCCCTTGCTCATTACAAACATATCCCTCGCAGGATCATCCTGATTCTCGGGAGAAATATTCATTGCGTGAAAATACACCGATACAAGCGTCTCCATCACGCTCATGTCGCCGCCGATATGGCCTGCCTTGCCTGCCATGATCATATTCACGACATCCTGACGCAGCTTATAAGATAACGCCTTCAGATTTTCCATAATCACACCTCGTCAAATACAACGTCTTCCCCGTGCAGATATGCCTGAACCTTATCTTCAATTGGGTCATAAAGATCCGGCTTTATGCCCAGATATTTGCATGCCTCATAGATTACCGGAACAACATCGCCATGGATCGCAGCCACATGGTGAATATAGGGGCCCTCCACTACCTTTGCTTCCAGACGCTTCAGGTTATTTACCTCTACCCACACATAAGTGCCCCGGGTCCAGGGACCGTCAATGCCCCGGGCATGGCCAAGGAGGATAGAATACTCTCCGCCGTCGCCGTCAAAGCGGACAAGGCTCATCTGGCCGTGCTTTGCCTCCGCCGAAACCGCACCATTCTGCGGGAAGGCTACCGGAACGCAAATCGTCGGCTTCTCCTTTGCAACACTGATCGGCCAGGGACCGCAATGCTGCAGCAGCTCGCCGTTGTCGTTATCCGGGTGGCGGACCGTCCAGTCGCTGAACATTACCCGGCGCTCGTTCATGCTGGCCGCCTCGGCAATCAGCTGAGAAATGGCGCCGTGAATATCCGTCTCACACACGACAGGGATGCCTTCCTCGTTCAGAAGGGAGTTGGCCGCGCAGGGCATAATCCCGATCTCATCCTGCAGCGCATTCCAGCACTGGATGGCAATGGCATTGCAGCCGTATTTCTGCGCAAGGCTCTTCATTGCAAGCTTCAGCTCCGCCACGCGGTGCAGATATTCATCCTCGATCTTGCAGATCATATTCTCCTTGCAGTAGGCTACAACCTTTTCAGCCTCCAGCTTTTCCTCGCGCCATTTGCGCATCTCCGCATAGAGCTCCGGCAGAGGAACGGGAGACAGCTGAATGTTGAACTTCTCCAGCAGCTCGCCCTCGTTGCACATGGTGCTCCAGAAATCGAAGGGGCGGGGACCAATCTGCAGAATTCTCGTCTGGCGGAATACCTTGACCACATTGCACACGGCAAGGAAGTCCTTGATCCCACGCTCAAACTCCGGATCCTCCAGATTGCAGTTATTCATATAAGTAAAGGGCTGCTTGAAGCGGCGCAGTACCTTGCCTGTGGCAAACAGACCGCACTGGCTGTCTCTTAAACGCATGCCCTGCTCATCGGGCCGCTCATCCCGCGGGCCCCACAGGAGCACCGGTACGTTCAGGGCCTTTGCAAGGCGGCCGCACTCATACTCCGTGCCGAAATTCGCATGAGGAAGGAAGAGACCGTCTACCTTCTCTGCCTTGAATTTCGCAATGATCTTCTCGAGTCCCGCATCGTCAAAGAGCAGGCCCTCGCTGTTGACATCATCAATGTCTACAAAATCTATGCCCAGCTCCTCAAGGCGCTTCGCAATCCGGCCGCGGAAATCCAGAGCGGCAGGGGCGCTGAAAATGGCTCTGCGCGTCGGCGCGTAGCCGAGCTTAATCTGTGCTTTCATAATGAATCTACCTCATTTCACCTGTATACGGCAGTCCTACGTCACAATGCAGCGACTGTCACAGATATTAGTCTCCAAAGTAGTATTTAATCTTTGCAAAGAAATCATCAAGAATAAAGTGCGTATCAACCCGATGATATACGCGAATTTTTCTCGGATTGCCAGGACGCAGCAAATAGCGGCATGTCTCCGGCTCAAAGCGCGGTGCACCCTCTACTGTGTAATCGCCTTCATGATCCGTCAGCATAAGTCCCACTACCGGTGAATCACCCAGCTGCCAATTTTCTCCGCCCGGATAAATCGCACGGAATGCCGCTTCACTGATACCGGCAGGCTTCCACTGTGCTACCTCATTCAGGTAGGGTGTGAACTTATGATTAAACTCCACCATGTAGTCAAACAGGTGTTCACCCAGTTTCCCATAAGGCCGGACCTTCTCAAGAAGCTCTGCAAAGCTGGTCTTCATGGTACGATAAACGCTCATTGGGACCTGCCATAGCTCAATGGGAGAATCCATAATCACGTTTGCCGCATTCAGGTCATTGATTGTATTAAACTCATACCCGCCCTCGGGATAAACTCCGCCGCCAATCCAGATTACGGTGATACGCTCTGCAATCCTCGGCTCCATCAAATATGCGGATGCCAGATTCGTCGTGGCGCCCTGCATTGTGATGAACAGCGGGCGATCGTCCTCGCGCATTGCCTCTTCAATAATAAACCTGGCAGCTTCAGAATCCACCGGCGTATGCTCATCCGGAAGCTGCTGCGCACAGCCCTTATAAACTTTTACCTGGTCGTGAAGTCCCATCAGATCTACAATCAGCTGCGCCTCATCAAAGCTCTGCTGCATGGAATCAGCCACGGAAGCAGCCCCAAAATTTGTCGCATAATGCTCTGCCGCGATGCCAACCACATCAAATTTGGGTGTCATCAGCTGATGTGCAACCGCAAACTGATCATCTGCCTCACAGTGGCAGTCAGTATCAATAAGCACACGGATTTTCTTGCACTCCGGTACCTGGTAAGGAGCTTTTTTCATTTCTTTTTTCCTCTCTTAGTCGCCGAAGTAGTATTTAATCTTTGCGAAGAAATCCTCAAGGATGAAGTGGCTGTCTACATAAT
>CAVIFH010000135.1:0-5749 GCA_963641615.1 bacterium
GCATTGAATTCAACATCATGCTTGCCGTGGTCCTAGGCGGCTTCCCGATGTCCGGAGGCGACAAGGCCACCATTCCGGCAGCTGTTATTGGTGCCATTACGGCCACCCTTCTAACCAACGGCCTCTCCATGTGGGGGTTAGATCCCAGCTTGGTTAATGGTGTGAAGGGCTTGATTTTCGTGATTATGATTGGCCTGAGCTATGACCGAAGCGCCGGTAAACTTGTCACCTAAATGCGTCCAAAACAGCGGAAAGCTGTAAAAAATAAGAAAGAAGGAACATTATGAAAAAGATAATTGCCTTGGTTTTAACCCTGACACTACTGCTGGTCCTTACGGCCTGCGGCACCTCCGGCTCCACTGATCCGGAGACGGAAAACACACAGGCCGCGACTGCGGCCGACGGCAAGGGTACCTCCATTGCCGCGGACGGAAGTGTTATTACCAATTATGACAAGGCCACCGTTCAGACAGATAAGGAACTGCCGAAGTTCCGCATCTTGGTTCTGTATAACAGCTTTACAGATAAGTTAGGGTCCCAGTATAAGTCCTCCATGGAGTACATTGCGGAGCCCCTGAATATCGAGTTCACCTTCTTGGAAACCGGAAGCAACAGCGACGAGGCTATGGCGGCCATTGAGGCTGCTTTGGTCAGCGGTTACGACGGCTGTATCGGTACCGTTGCCTCCGAAGCTAGGGCCGCTCTGTTTGACAAGGCCGATGTACCATATGTGGTCTGCGGCGGCATGCCATCCGACGAATCCCAGGCGAAGGCTATGGCAGCCTATGAGAATTATCTGTGCAGCTTCGTTGTAGACGACTATGGCGCTGGCTATGCAATGGCAGAGGCTCTGTATGCCGATGGCTGTCGCAATGTCATGTGGGACGGCTTGTCCCGCGGTTATTCTGGCCAGCATGATGCCCGTGCTGCCGGCTTCGCCGACGCGGTTGCTACCCATGACGATATGAAGATTATTGTGGAGAACTGGGATTATACCCAGTGGGCAGACGGAATTGCCACTGCTGCGGCAACTTATCCAGAGCTGGACGGTGTCGGCTGCACCTGCCTGATGGCGAATATTTACAATACCATTGAATCCGAGGGCTTGGTCGGCCAAGTTCAGCTGGCGGGTATCGATGTATCTGAGGGCACTGGTCGCGCCTTCGAAAACGGCTCTCTGTCCTACATTGCCGGCGGCAATTATGCCTGTGAGCAGATTTGCTTTGCGGTTCTGTACAACTACCTGCTGGACGGAACACGCGTCATTGCTGATCCCACCGTGAATCTGACGCTGAACAATATCAACTTGTCCAGTCTGGATGATTACAATAACTACATTAAGTATCTTGATTCCGCTGTTCCCGCCTACACGGCACAGGAGATTCTGGATATGACCCATTATGTGGATGAAAGTTTCAACGCTGAAAAGATGACTGAACTGTGCAAGGCGTATTCTCTGGAAGATGTTATTGCCCGCCATGCCGACATGGTGCAGTAATTGAAGATAATTCAGTAATTTGCCGCAGCATGCGGCCAATGGGGGTGCAACCTTGAAGAATCAAAATAAATTCGCTGCGCAGGCCGTCGGGCTTCTCAAGACCTTGGCCATTCCGGTTGCGGTATATCTGCTGTTTGGAATCCTCTCCGGCGGCCGTATGTTTAATTCCCGTGCGGTGATTACCGTTCTGCGACAGACTATTCAGCCGTCCATCATCTGTTATGCGCTTCTTCTGGGCATGAGCATCGGCATGATGAATTTCAGCGCCGGCGCGTTTGTCACCTGCGCAGCTATTATGGGCAATGGCTTAAGCAATCTTTTGGGCTGGGGCCTGCCAGGCCTGATCTTCTTTGCCATTGTTGTGAGCCTGGCGTGCAGCGCCATTATGGGATTGCTGTATAATTGGCTACGGGTGCCCTGTATGGTATTGAGCTTGGGACTAATGCTTTTCTTTGAATCCCTGCCACGGTTCTTTTTCCCCGGTGGTGCAGTAATCTCCATACAGGACGCATTCTTGGCTCGTTCGCCCTGGTGCTTTGCGGTTATGGCGGTGGTCATGATTCTATTTTACGTGATCTACAACAAGACCCCTTATGGTCACAACATTCGCGCCATTGGCTCCAATCAGTCTGTGGCTTTGGCGGCTGGATTAAATCTGGACAAAATCAAATTTACCAACTTTATTGTAGGCGGCTTTTTCTTGGGAATTGCGGCAGTGCTGTATATATCTGCCCAGGGAAAGGTGCAGAATGTTTCTGCGCTTGGCTCTATGACAGTCATGATGGACGGGTTTATGGGCGTGTTCTTGGGAATGTTGCTGGCGCGTTGGTCCGATTCCAGCATTGCAGTGTTCTGCGGTGTCCTGACGATGAAGATCTTGGCCAACGGCTTTGTAGCGGTGGGGCTGGAGTCCACATGGAAGGATGTTGTCACCGGATTGTTTATGCTGGTCATCATGGCAATTTCCGAGAACGCGGCGCTGCCGGCAAAGCGGAAAGCCGATAAACTCTTTGCCGCTCAGGCAAACGCCGAACGGGCAGGCTGAGCGAGATTCTAACAATGGGGGGACGCCCTATGTCCCCCATTGTTTTGAAAACAGGAGGGAAGTTCATGAAAAAACAGAGCTTTAATAAGGACTGGGTGGTGAAGCACCAGTTGGGGTCTATTATGTCCAGTGTTTGGGGCGCCCAGTGTAAAGAGGAAAAGGTTTCGCTCCCCCACGATGCCATGATCACGATGGAGCGGGCAGCAGATGCCTCTTCCGGCGTGGATATGGCTTTTTTTAAAGGCGAGAATATTATCTATGCCAAGGATTTTGTTGTTCCCGCCGCAGAGAAGGACAAGGTACATTACCTTTATTTTGACGGCGTGTATATGAATCCAACGTTTACAATCAATGGTGCGTTTGTAAAAAAATTCCGCTATGGCTATACGCCCTGCTGCATGCGCATTGACAAATTTCTTCGTTACGATGCCCCAAATACTTTGCAGGTGTCCATCCGGGGCAGCAACCTGCCGAACTCACGCTGGTACTCCGGTCAGGGAATATACCGAGATGCCTGGATTCTTACCGGTGACTACCTCCATGTGGCTCCGGACGGCCTGCATGTAACCACTTTGGACTGTGACAAGGAGCTAGCTGTTCTGGAAGTCAGGACAGACCTGCAAAACGAGGGGCAGCGGGGCCGTGAAGGCTATGTAAGGCTTACTGTACGCGACGGAAATGGAAATGAGGCAGCCTGCCGTAAGGCCAGATTCTATGTGGACGGCAATGGCAGGGTGCTGGTGCGCCAGCGCGTGGATATTGAGAAGCCTGTACTTTGGAATGTGGATTCGCCCAACCTCTATAGCGTAGAATGCCAGGTGGTTGACCGGGTTGCGGAAGAAACGGTGGATACTGCCAAAGCGTCCTTTGGTATTCGAAAGCTTCAGCTTGATAGCATCCATGGCCTGCGTATCAACGGACAAAGCGTAAAGCTCAAGGGCGGATGTGTGCATCATGACAATGGTATTCTGGGTGCGGTCAGTGTGGATGATGCGGAGACACGCCGTGTGTTGCTGCATAAGAGCATGGGCTACAATGCGCTGCGGACTGCACACAACCCCCCTAGCACAGCCCTGCTGAATGCCTGCGATAAGTATGGCATGCTGGTTATGCAT
Source organism: bacterium (assembly GCA_963641615.1). GTDB lineage: Bacteria > Bacillota > Clostridia > Oscillospirales > Oscillospiraceae > Faecousia. The sequence continues at coordinate 3,659 of CAVIFH010000135.1, forward strand.
GAATTTACAGACATCTGGACCCAGAACAAGACGGCCTTTGACTATTCCGAGTATTTCCCAGAGAGCTGGGAGGCGGATGTGGAAGCAGTGGTGCGCCGGGATTACAACCACCCTAGTATTATTTTCTGGTCGATTGGCAATGAAATCCCCGAAACCGGTGATACCTTTGGAACCCAGTGGGGGAGAAAGTTGGCGGAAAAGTATCGTTCGCTGGATCATACCCGGTTTATTACCAATGGTATCAATGTTATGGTGTCCTGCATTCCTTACTTCAAACAAATTATGGAGGATCAGGCAAAGGGCGGTGTCAACGACATTATTGGCACCTCCGGCGATGCAACAGACATGATGGATGTCATTACCTCCAGTGCGATGATGGATCCTTATGTGGAGGAATCTTGCGATCTGCTAGATGTGATAGGCTATAACTACAGCAACGGACGCTATGAGCGGGAGCATCCTCTGCATCCAGAATGGATATTCTTTGGCTCCGAAACATTCTCCAGCGCATTGGACACAAACTGGGATACGGTAAAACGCAATTCCTACGTGCTGGGTGATTTCTGCTGGACGTCCATGGATTATCTGGGCGAAACAGGCTGCGGACGTATCGTGCCTAAGGAGCAGGACTCTGGTGCGTTTATGGGGGCGTATCCTTGGTTGGCGGCCTCTGACGGAGATTTCGATCTAACCGGCTTCCGGAGACCTATGTCCTACTGGCGGGAAATTGTCTGGGGCGGACGGAATCATATGCCGTATATTGCGGTTCATCGGATGCAGAACTTTGGAAAGGAGCTCTACATCAGCCGATGGAACTTTACGGATGCAGTGAATAGCTGGACATGGCCGGGGTTTGAAGGGAAACCCACAGCTGTGGAGGTCTATTCCGATGCAGAAGAGGTGGAACTGTTCTTGAATGGAAAGTCCCTTGGCAGGCAGAAAGTTGGGAATGATTTCCATCGGTTCTACAGCCGCTGGGATATAACCTACACGCCCGGAACCCTGCTGGCCGTTGCCTATATCGACAGCCGGGAGGTTGGTCACTACGAGTTGAGTACGGCCGGAGATCCCCAACTCAGCGTGCGGGCTGACAAAAGTATCCTTCGGGTGGGCAGCAATGACCTGAGCTATGTGGAGATTGAACTGCGGGACGAAAATGGAAACCTGTACATGAGTTCTGACCGATCGGCAACAGTTAATGTGGATGGTACCGCAGTACTGGCAGGATGCGGTTCTGCCAATCCCTGCACAGAGGAACGCTTCAGTGATGCGACCCATCACTTCTTTGAGGGCAGAATGCTTGCAATCCTACGTGCGGGCGAACACGTCGGCAAAACAAGCCTTACCGTCAGCGCGGATGGCATGAAGAGCGTGACGATTGAAGTGGAAACTGTATAATACACATTTTTAATGGGCTTTGAATCAAAGTAAGATTTACTTCTGCTTTGATTTCACGGCCCGTTAAATTGTTGCGAAAAAAACTAGTGAAGGGAAAAAAGCAAGCAACCCACTCCCATTATTCTTTTTCTGTGAAACCAAACCTTTGTTCCCCCAAAAACGGCATCTGCGCAAAAAGCCTGTTCGGAGCGCGTTGACCTCTTGCAATCTCTAAATAATTCTGATAGAATTATCATAGAATAATTCAGGAGGCATTGACCCGTGATTATCAAATCTTCGACTGCGCTTCGCAATGACTACGGCATGATCTCTAATCTGGCGCATGCTGAAGCGGAACCTATCTATATTACCAAGAACGGCGAGGGCGACCTTGTTGTTATGAGCATCGAAGCCTTTGAACAGCGCGAAGAAGCCTTGAAGCTGCGCGCGAAGCTGGAGACAGCGGAAACGGCCCTGCTTTCCGGTGCACCCACCTATACGCTGGAAGAATCCAGAAAACGGCTGGAGGAGATCTATCAGCGTGGATGATCTTGTGATTCTGGAACCTGCTCAGCGGGAGCTTGAAGAAATCGCGCAGCTCCACATGAATCTTGCGGGGCCAAATTCGGCAAGAAACATCACCAATCTGATTTTGGATACGCTTTCCCGTCTGGAAATGTTCCCACTGTCAGGCCATATCCCGCAGGACAAGGA
>CAVIFH010000136.1:0-5742 GCA_963641615.1 bacterium
GTGCAATGGTGAAGTGTACGGCTTCCGGAAGACGAAGAAAGAGCTGGAGGAAAAGGGCTATGTTTTCCGCAGTGATTCAGACTGCGAGCTGCTGCTTCCACTTTACCGTGAATACGGCTGCGGAATGTTCCGCATGCTGGATGCGGAATTTGCAATGATTCTCTACGATGGAGAGAAAAAACAGCTGATTGCCGCAAGGGACCCCATTGGCATCCGGCCGCTGTACTATGGCTATCTGCCGGAGGGAGAGATCATTTTTGCCAGCGAAGCAAAGAACCTGATCGGCCTTTGCAGGAAGGTAATGCCGTTTCCGCCGGGATATTATTATGCGGACGGGAAATTTACATGCTATCGGGATATCAGCAAGCCTGTCGCTCTGATCGAGGATGATGTGGAGACTGCCTGCAAAAAAATTCACGACAAGCTGGAAGCGGGAATTTTAAAGCGCCTGGACGCGGATGCGCCCCTGGGCTTTCTGCTTTCGGGAGGGCTGGATTCCAGCCTTGTATGCGCGGTAGCCGCCCGGCACATGAAAAAACCGATAAAGACATTCTCCATCGGCATGGACATTGACGCGATTGATTTAAAGTATGCCAGACAGGTGGCGGATTATCTGGGAGCGGACCATACGGAGGTGATCATTTCAAAGAAGGACGTGCTGGAGGCACTCCCGGATGTGGTTGCGCTGCTGGGAACCTATGATATCACCACCATTCGCGCCTCCATCGGCATGTACCTGGTGTGCAAATACATCCGGGAACACACGGATTTGCGGGTCCTGCTTACAGGTGAAATTTCCGATGAGCTGTTCGGCTATAAATATACTGATTTTGCCCCAAGCCCGGAAGCATTCCAGCAGGAGGCCCAGAAGCGGATCCATGAGCTGCATATGTATGATGTCCTGCGGGCCGACCGCTGCATCAGCGTGAACAGCCTGGAGGCAAGAGTCCCCTTCGGCGATCTGGACTTTGTGGAATATGTGATGGCGCTGGATCCGAAACGAAAGGTAAATACCTACGGGAAAGGAAAATATCTGCTCCGTCACGCATTTGAAGGGGACTATCTTCCTCATGATATCCTGATGCGTGAGAAGGCGGCGTTCAGCGATGCGGTGGGGCACTCCATGGTGGATGACCTGAAGGAATATGCCGAAAGTGTCTACAGTGACGCGCAGTACGAAGCAAAGAGAAAAAAGTATTCCTTTGCCACGCCCTTTACAAAGGAATCTCTTTTGTACCGGGAACTGTTTGAACGTTATTATCCGGGGCAGGCAGAAATGGTGGTTGATTTCTGGATGCCCAATAAAGCCTGGAAGGGCTGCGATGTGAATGATCCATCAGCAAGAGTGCTTACAAACTACGGAGACAGCGGAAAGTGAGGCAGATTAAAAATGGATGTTGAATGGGAGAAATTGGGTTTTGCCTATCAGCCGACAGATTATCGCTACGTGTCGAACTATAAGGACGGCGCGTGGGATGAGGGCGTGCTCAGCACGGACCCTACCGTTACCCTCAGTGAATCGGCGTGCGTTCTGCAGTATGCCCAGTGTTGCTTTGAGGGGCTGAAGGCATACGCGACGGCGGACGGCAGAATCGTCAGCTTCCGGGCGGATCTGAATGCGCAGCGCATGGAGGACTCCTGCAGGAGAATGGAAATGCCGGTATTTCCAAAGGAGCGCTTCCTGGATGCAGTCCGGAAGACGGTTCATGCCAACCGGAAATGGGTGCCGCCCTACGGAACCGGTGCCAGCCTGTATCTGCGGCCCTACCTCTTCGGCACCAGTGCGGTTATCGGTGTGCGTCCGTCCCAGGAATACCAGTTCCGGCTTTTTGCATCGCCTGTGGGCCCCTATTTTAAGGGCGGCATCCGGCCCCTTGTGATTCGGGTGTGTGACCTTGACCGTGCAGCCCCCCGGGGCACCGGACATATCAAGGCGAGCCTTAATTATGCCATGAGCCTGTACGCACTGACGGAAGCCCATGCGCTGGGGTATGATGAGAATCTGTATGTTGATTCGGCTACCCGCACATACGTGGAGGAAACGGGCGGCGCCAATATCCTCTTTGCGGAGGGACCCAATAAGGTCGTGATTCCCATTTCCGGGACGATCCTGCCTTCCATTACGCGCCGGTCCCTGACATATATCGCCAGAGAGTATCTGGGGCTGGAGGTTGTGGAGCGGCGTGTAGAGCTCAAGGAGCTGGACCGGTTCACCGAGTGCGGTCTGTGCGGCACGGCGGCAGTCATTTCGCCCGTCGGCAAAATCGTGGACCATGGCCGCGATATCCACTATGCGGGCATGGGTGAGGTTATTCAGAAACTGTATGATACGCTTACCGGCATCCAGATGGGGAAGCTTCCGGCACCGGACGGCTGGCTGACGGAAATCGACTGATTATTTGCGTTCTCTCTCTTTATATATGGTGTGTCTCCTTCAAAACACAGACGCTGAGCCTTTTACGACTCAGCGTCTGTGTTTTGAGCAGGGGAAAGTACTTCCTCCCGAAGTTTGGGACTTTTTCTGACATGCAGCCGGTATACGCCGTACCCGAAAGAAGCACCGAAGGTGTTTAAGATAATATCGTCAATGTCACATGCTCCAACCAGCAGGAGCATCTGCAGAAGTTCAATCAGTGCCATAATGCCGGCAGCGGCAAGCAGCGTTCTCCACAGTCTGCGAAAGATCTTCCATATGGATGGAAGAAAGAAACCAAGAGGGGCAAACAGAATGATATTGCCGAAGAGATTGACAAAGGCCCACCGGAGCAGCTGCGGATCTTTGACCCGGGAAAGTCCCCAGAAATACCGGCGAATGGTGTCGAAGGGGTGCATATTCAGGTGCTGCGGCAGCTGCTGAAAATACGGGGCATCAGCGACAACGGGATTCCTGCCGAGCAGGAGATACAGCATGATGCATGCGTAGAGCGCCGCGGCGAACCAAAGCTTTTTTTGCTTCCCTGCTGTCAATGGCGATTCCCCCTAAGCACCTGAGTCCTGTGGATTATAGCAAAGAAACAGATGAAATGCAAGAAATTTGCCGAAGCCTAAAATGCTGATAATTTTTCTTGACTTTTTGAAGACGGAATGATAGAATACTGGGGTCGGTTGACGGAAACCGCGAAAACAATGGGCCTTTAGCTCAGTTGGTTAGAGTCTCCGGCTCATAACCGGACAGTCCCGGGTTCGAGTCCCTGAAGGCCCACCAGGTAATGAAGGATATTTCCTTTTATATACATTTTATAGGGGTATAGCTCAATTGGTAGAGCGGCGGTCTCCAAAACCGTAGGCTCAGGGTTCAAGTCCTTGTGCCCCTGCCAAAACCACCGAACGAATTTCGTCCGGTGGTTTTTCTCTCTGTACACAATTTTCTATGTGAAAATGGGGCCAGATTCCAATATTTATCATAGAGAAATCAGCCCCACGGCGTTTCGTACAAAATAAAAAAAGAACCATGGTTTTCCACGGTTCTCAATTATGAAGCGCAGCTGCGTCAGCTTTTCTGCTCACTGTGAAATTCTTTCTCAATGCAGAATTTCAGCACGGATTGAATTTGCGGCGAAATCCATTTATCCCGGTGGTAAAGCAGCTGCTTCCACAGCGTCACCTGAATTTCCGGTATGTCCAGATATACCAGCTCCCCTGCAAGGCGGGCTTTTTCAGTGACGTAATCCGGAAGAAACGAGATGCACGATCCCTTTCGCACCATTTCGCAGATGAGATGGGGGTTGCCGATTTCGAGCACCGGAATGATCTCCAGAGAACGCTGCGCCAGCTGTTCATCCAGGAATCGCCGATAGCTCATGCCTTTTTCCGTAAGGATAAAGGGCTGCTTTACAAGCTCCTCTATTTTAATATGTGCATTGTGCGCAAGGGGAGAGGCAGAGGAAATCACAAAATGGCTGGCAGCCTGCTCTTCCTGCATGATGATGTATTCCGCACTGTAAAAATGACTTTCCAGCGTCAGAATCGCGTCCACTTCGTTATGATCCAGCAGACGGAACATTTCCTCCGTGCCGCAGGAAATGATTTTCAGACTGGTACCGGGGTTCTTTTGCAAAAACTCCTCAAAGTTATCCTCCAGAAGGGAATTGCACAGAGAGTCCGCGATTGCAATCCGGACGCGTACGGAGCGCGCGCTGCCCAGCTGCAGATCCTGCTTCAGCTCCTCGGTCATTTTCCCGATCTGCTGGGCGTAGACAAGAACCTCCCGACCTTTATCCGTAAGCACGACGGTGCGGTTGATCCGCTCAAACAAAGGGACATGAAGCTCTTCCTCCAGCTGCCGGATCTGAAAGGAAATTGTTGATTGGGAGCATCCGAGAGCCTGCCCGGCCTTTGTGAAGCTTCCAAGCTCGGCAACACGGATAAAAGCACCCAGATTTTTTAAATCCATAGTTTCCCCCTATTTCTGCTTCCTCGTATAGAGTCTGGCAAGGCCGCCTTCGCTTGTTTCGCGGAAGCGTGTACTCAGGTTGACGCCGGTTTCGTGCATGGCGCGGCACACCATGTCATAGCTGATGTTTCGAGAGCCGGTCAGAAAATAGCTCAGATTGCAGGCGTTCATGGCGCGCATGGCGGCGACGGCATTGCGCTCAATGCACGGAATCTGCACCAGGCCGCATATGGGGTCACATGTAAGCCCCAGGTGGTGCTCCATTGCAACCTCGGCAGCGTACTCCACCTGGTCGAGGTTCTGCTTATACAGCTCGGCAAGGGCGGCAGCCGCCATGGAGCAGGCAGTTCCGATTTCGGCCTGACAGCCGCACTCTGCCCCGGAAATGGAGGCATTGCTTTTGGTCAGATTTCCGATGATGCCGGCTGTGGCAAGGCCACGGCAGATCTGCTCGTCACTCAGGCCCTTTGTGATCTGCGCATACTTGAGCACTGCCGGCAGGACCCCGCAGGCACCGCAGGTCGGTGCCGTTACAACGGTTCCGTTATCGGCATTCTGCTCCGCAACTGCGTAGGCAAAGGCCGCGATCTGCTGAAATTCGTTCAGCGCCGGGATGTCTGCATCCGGCTTTTGCTCATACAGATATTTTGCCTTCCGCTGTACGTTCAGGCCCCCCGGCAGCACACCGGAGGCAGACAGCCCCTCGTCAATGGAGCGCTTCATTGCCTGCCAGACTTCCATCAGAAAGTCCCAGATCTCGGTGCCCTCGTTCAGTTCCACATAGTCGCTGAGCGTGTGAATGTAGCGCCATTTGCAGAAGTCTGCAATTTCGGCGAAGGAGTGCTCTACGTAAACCTCCTCCAGGTCGTCGCTTTTCCGCCCGGGAATGCGAATATCGCCGCCGCCGACAGATTCCACCCGCAGGCGCGTCAGCTCGGCTCCGTTTTTAAGGGCGATGAAGTCCATGGTATTCGGGTGCGCATCAGGCAGAACCTCATCGGAGAAGACAATTTCAGCGGGCAGCGGTGAGAATGTCTGACGCAGCACCCGGTCGGTGCCGTGCCCGACGCCGGTTTTGCTTAAGGAGCCGTAAAGAATCACGCGGAAGGCATCAGCGTCCGGATGCTCGGCCAGAAAAAGCTTTGCCGCGCGCTCCGGTCCCATTGTGTGGGAGGAGCTGGGACCTTTCCCAATTTTGTAAATCTCTTTGATAGATTTCATAAAGGCACCCCTGCTTGTTTTTACTAAGGCAATACCGCATAATGAGGCAAGAGCATTCACAGAGAGATTTTGCCTCAAGACAAAGTTCAGAAAACGCAGGAATACTGTGTGTATTTTAAGTTTTCTGA
>CAVIFH010000137.1:0-5738 GCA_963641615.1 bacterium
TCTCTATGCTCCATATGGTTCCATTGCTCAGTTGCAGGAACATATGGACACATTCATTGATCAGACAGAAATAATCCGGCAGGAGCTTTTTCCGCGATTTTATAAATACAAGCAAGATAGGCATGCTGTCTCCTGCTATTTGACATTTTTTTCCCCAGAAGATCACTTTGTATACCGATACACTGATGCGGAGGAGTTTGCCAAGCACGTAGAGTTTGGAAAAGATCTTGGTTCCGGCTCAAGCTTTAGCCTTCCGAACTATTATGAACTTGCGAGTATAGTTGTTCATGCGCTGAAGGAGCACCCAAGTCTTATTGAGAAATATACCAAGCTCATCAAAGAAAGCGACATTTATTACAGCGATGAAAGTCTGCATTTGATGGCATTTGATCTGATGTATTGCTGCAGGTGCTATAACTTCTATGGAAACATGGGATATATAGGAAAGGAGAAAAGCATTGAAGAATATATTTCCGAGCAACTAAAAGCAAAGGAAATGTTGGAAAATAAGCAGAAAATCGAAGCACTTGAGGCTGCTATTCATCAAATTGATGTCAGTATGGATGAGTACCGGAAAATTTCTTTACTCGGAGTGGAAGTGACGCAGACCAAGTACGGAAATGGGCACGTCATTGAACAAAACGGAACACAAATTAAGGTTCAGTTTGAAAATGCAACTGTGACCTTTATCATCGACAAAAAATATCCACAGAGACCATGCTTTGAAGATGATGAACAATTGGTTGATGCTTTTACTGCCTATGGAGCTCTTCTTCAAAAGAAGGAAAAGCTTGAGAAAGAACTCAAGGCTGTGCAGACTGTAAAAGTAAATTAAATGGAACTCACTCTAGAGTAAACATAGATAACGCAAACATCAAATATCTCGATTGCAACTGCACTATAAAAGCCATTTGGCCAGATTTCAGTATTAACGATAAAAAACAGGAGCAGAATCAAATCTGCTCCCGTATTTTTTATTCATTGCTTCCTGACTGTTTCCAGCTGCAAAAGGTACTCTACAACTTTCCCCTTTGCAAGCTCCAGGTGCCTGCAGTTGATATCCTTGGCGGCAACGGAACGGTTTGACACCACATTTTCTATCAGGCTGCGATGCTCTCCGATGGATTCGTCGAAGCGCTGCGTGCTGGTAAGAGAGTACCGCCGAAACTGCTGCACACGTCCGCACACCTTCTCATAAAGCTCTTCTACAATGGTGTTTCCGCACAGATGAACCAGTTGGCTGTGCAAAAGCGTATCCTGCTGGATATAGGCTGTCAGATCTCTGCTGGCGAAGGACTGCTCCATGTCATGCAGAAGCTTCAGCAGGGAATCCGCTCCTTCAGCGGTCAGGACTCGGGGGAGATGGTCAATTGCGTAGCTTTCCAGCATAACGCGTACATCGTATATTTCTTCAATATCGCGAACGGTGAATTTTTTTACGAAAACGCCCTTGTTGGGAACTTCCTCAACCAATCCATCCGCGCTCAACTGGTGCAGCGCCTCCCGGATCGGGCTGCGGCTGACATTATAGTGTTTGGCCAGCTCCACTTCCTGGAGCTTCTGCCCCGGTTCAAATGCGCCGTCGCAAATCTCCTGCTTCAGCATGGAGTATACCTGATTTCGAATTGTTGCTACGGTACGAGTCTGCAAAAAAATTCCCTTCCTTCACTGCGCGTCCGCACCTAGGCGGTACTGACGGATCCAATGGCACCGGAAAACGAAAAATCTACTGTAATTGGTGCTATGGAATTCATTCATTAAAATTTGCTTCTCATCATCCTGCGGCGGGCAATGTTGATCGGTCCTTCCTGCATGTGATTGATCCATGCAAGGCTTTTTCCGCAGCCATAAGCTGTGCAGGAGTCGGGATCATCTGCCAGAATACACGAGATGCCCGTGCGCTCAATCAGCAGCTCCGTGAATCCCCAAACCTGGCTGCACCCGCCGGTAAGCGTAATTCCGGTTTCCGAAATGTCGCTGACAAGCTCAGGACTTGTCTGCTCCAATACCGCAAGCACTTCATCGGCAATCTGTCTGGCAGGGCGGCGAAGCACTTCAAATATTTCCGTTGAGGTCAGAGTAACTGATTTTGGCATGCCTGTCTTGGAGTCTCTGCCCTTTACATTCATGGATAACTCTTCCTGCCGGGGGTATACCTGTCCAATTTGGATTTTTACCTCCTCGGCCGTTACCTCACCGATGACGACACCGTATTGCCGGCGAACGTACCGGGCAATGGACTCATCGAAGGAATCACCCGCGATTTTCAGCGAAGACGAAACGGTAACGCCGTTCATGCTCAGCACTGCAATATCTGTGGTTCCGCCGCCGATATCTACCACCATATGGCCCTTCGCGCCCTTTAAGTCCAGACCGGCCCCCAATCCGGCGGCCAGCGGCTCTTCAATCAGGAAGACTCTTCGTGCGCCGGCCTCAATGGCGGCATTGATCACACTGCGTTCCTCAACCTCGGTAACGCCGCTGGGAACGCTGATTACAACACGGGGCTTGGGCGTAAAGACAGACGCCTTGGTTGCGGTCTTAAACATTTCCTGAAGCATGCGGACGGTCATTTCATGGTCGCAGATAACGCCTTCCCGAAGGGGCCGCATAGCCACTACGTTGCCGGGGGTTCGATTCAGCATATTTCTCGCGGCCGCGCCAACCTGGAGAATTTTTCCGGTATTGCGGTCGAGGGCAACGACGGATGGTTCTCGAACAACAAGTCCTTTGCCATCTGCGTAAATCAAAACGTTGGATGTACCGAGATCCACACCCAGATCGTTAGAAAATAATTGCATATCTTCACCTACTTGAAAATTTATGATAATGGGCTGCGGCAATCGCCGCACCGTGCACTTCCTTTGCCCCTGCCGTCAGCAAGGTCCTTGCGCATTCATCCATGGTTGCACCGGTGGTAAAAATATCGTCCAGCAGGACGATCCTTTTTCCGAAAACATCCGCTTTGCGGCATAGCCGATATGCACCGAGTACGTTTGCTTTCCTTTGGTCAGCGGAACGCAGGCCGGATTGGGGCGGATTGTTGCGTACTTTTTTCAGAACCCTGACACAGGGAATACCGAGCTCTCTGCCGACATATTTTGCAAGCAGCTCACACTGGTCATAGCTCCTTTTGAATCGCCGCAGGGAACTGACCGGAACCCACGTCAGGATGTCAAACTGCTCCGGTCCCTCCTGCAAAAGCTTCATTGCGACCATCTTACCAAACTTGGGGGCCAAATAGACGGCTTTATTGAATTTGTACCGCAATATGCTCCTGCGGACATCCCCTTCATAGTACCAGACAGCCGTAAAACTGTCAAGAAAACGTGCTTTATTTTTGCCGGAAGGGGGTCTGTTAAAGAACCCAAAGGGGTAAGACTCCATGTGAATGGTGCATTCACGGCATATGTCCGTTTCCTTTTCTGTCAGAAATTTCCGGCAGAGCATGCATCTTCTGGGAAACAGCATGTCGAGCAGCCAATAAAAGAAAATTTTCATTCTGCTTTTCCCTGAAGCCTCAGTTTCAGCCCGGTATAACGCCGATTTTTTTTCGCGTTCCCGGTCATTGCGGCAATGGTTTCCTCACGCCCGACGATAATCAAAAGCTCTCGGGCCCGTGTAATTGCAGTATATAGAATGCTTCTGCTCAGCAGATAAGGCGACCCATTCCATGCGGTGAGAATGACAGCCCGGTATTCACTGCCCTGGCTTTTGTGAACGGTAATGGCATAGGCAGGCTCCAGCTCACCCAGCTGGGTAAAATCATAATCTGCCTCCCGGTCATCAAATTGAATCGTGATCCGCTCCTGATGCAGGTCAATTTCCCGAATCGTACCGACGTCGCCGTTAAAAATTCCGGTTCCGACAATGGTGCTGTCCACTTTTCTCCATACTATATCATAATTGTTACGAATTTGCATCACCCGATCGCCTTCACGAAAAATAATTTCGCCGTAGGCTTTCTCACATTTTCCCGGAGCGGCAGGGTTTAATGCTGCCTGAAGCATTTTATTAAGGGCGACAGTTCCGACAGATCCCTTTCGGGTCGGCGACAGTACCTGTATTTCACCCGATGGAATGCCCATATTCTTAGGAAGCCTTGACGTACACAGCTCGCGGATCAGCTGAAGGACACCTTCTTCACTGCTGCGGCGAATAAAGAAAAAATCACTGGTGACGTTTTTTATTTCCGGCATTTCGCCGTGATTGACGCGGTGCGCATTCATAACGATCAGGCTTTGCTGTGCCTGACGAAAGATTTCAGTCAAGTGAATGGTGGGCAGGCAGCTGCTGCGGAGCATATCGCTGAAAGGAAATCCCGGGCCGACCGGAGGAAGCTGGTCCGGATCGCCGACGAAAATAAGCCTTTTCCCCCTAGGAATTGCCTTCAAAAGGTCAGAAAGGAGGAGCACATCCACCATGGACATCTCATCAACGATAATGGCATCGCATTTTAAGGGATTGTCTTCATTCCTTGCAAAAACCATTTTTCCTGTCGATGTGTCAATGCCGGACTCTAAAAGCCGATGAATTGTAGAAGCTTCTTCTCCGGTTACCTCGCTGAGCCGCTTTGCGGCGCGCCCTGTGGGCGCGGCAATAAGATAGTTTATGTGAAGTTTAGCAAAGAGCTGTAAGATGCCCCGCAGTACCGTCGTTTTTCCGGTTCCCGGGCCGCCTGTGATCAGGAGCAGCCCAAAGGAGGCGGATGCCCGAATTGCTTCCTCCTGCTGCGGAGAATAGCGCAGGGCGCTTTCCTTTGCGACAGCGTGCAGAAGGGATTCCATATTGTGCGGCTCCGGAAACGAAGTCCTTGAAAATTCCAATAATCGGCTTGAGCAGTATTTTTCGGCCTCGCAAAGCTTTGGCAGGTAGATGATTTTTATGCCGGAGAGCACATCTGCAATGACACGCTGCGCTTCCTTCAGCTGGCTTAGCCCATCCCGAATTGCCTCAGGATTCACCGAAAGCAGCTGCGATGAGGCGTCGATCAGCTTCTGCTCCGGCAAAAAGCTGTGGCCGGCAGAAAGATTGTAGGTCAGTTCAAAAAGGATGCCCGCTTCAATTCTCCTTGGGTCGTCTCCCGCAACGCCAAGCTCGATCGCAAATCGGTCAACAGCACCGAAGGGAGCATCCAGTCCATCGTCCATCAGCAGATACGGGTCGTCATACAGCAGACTCATTGTGCTGTCGCCATAAATTTTATAAGCCCTTACAGCAAGTTCTGTCGGAAGATGGTGAAGGGCAAAGAACTCAATTAGCTGGCGCATACTCACCTGCAGGCAGAATTCTTCCCCGATCTGCTTTGCCCGTGATGCGGAGATGCCCGGTATTTCCGCAAGCCGGAGCGGCTCATGTTCCATAATGGAAAGGGTCTGGTCTCCAAATTTGCCGACAATTTTCGCGGCCATTCTGGGGCCGATGCCCTTTACGACACGGCTTGAAAGGTACGCAAGAATTTCAGCGGCAGTTTGCGGCATCATACGGTCAAGGAATTCCGCTTCAAATTGCTTTCCGTAGCTCGAATGACTGATCCATCTTCCCGAAACCATCAATTGCTCACCGACGACAGGGCGCGGTATCGTTCCGACAACAGTTACATTGCTTCCGCCGCCGATGTCCAGCCGCAGCACCGCATAGCCGTTTTCATAGTTCTGGAATACCACCGCGCTGATGGCACCCTGAAGGATCTCCATTTCCTGATCTGCCAAGGCTTTTCCCATCCTCTGTATTTCTTC
>CAVIFH010000138.1:0-5672 GCA_963641615.1 bacterium
GTATGTGCCTGTTGAGCACCTGTTTTTGGCACTGCTGGATACCGCACAGGGGTGTGTGAAAAATCTGTTTTCTGCCTATCGCATTACAAGCGATGGGGCAATGAAGGCTTTGCAGGCCGTGCGCGGAAACCAGCGGGTTACCACCGATAATCCGGAGGGAACATATGACGCTCTGGAAAAATATGGTACAGATCTTGTAAAACGAGCACGCGAACAGAAGCTGGATCCCGTAATCGGGCGGGATGAGGAGATTCGCAATGTAATTCGAATTCTCTCCAGAAAAACAAAGAATAACCCCGTGCTGATTGGTGAGCCGGGCGTCGGAAAAACGGCGATTGCCGAGGGCCTTGCCCAGCGAATTGTAAAGAAGGATGTACCCAAGAGCCTGCAGGATAAAACCATTTTTTCCCTCGACATGGGTGCCCTGATTGCCGGCGCGAAATACCGCGGCGAATTTGAGGAACGTCTGAAGGCAGTGCTGAATGAGGTGAAGGAATCCGACGGACGAACGATTCTCTTCATTGATGAGCTGCATAATATTGTCGGCGCAGGAAAAACCGAGGGCAGCATGGATGCGGGCAACCTTTTAAAGCCTATGCTGGCCCGCGGTGAGCTCCACTGCATTGGCGCAACGACGCTGGACGAATACCGTACCTATATCGAAAAAGATCCGGCACTTGCCCGTCGATTCCAGCCGGTTATGGTGAATGAGCCGACGGTGGAGGACACCATTGCCATTCTTCGTGGGCTGAAGGAACGCTACGAGGTCTTCCACGGCGTTAAGATTACCGACTCCGCGATTATTGCCGCGGCAACGCTTTCTCATCGTTACATTACAGACCGTTTCCTGCCGGACAAAGCCATTGACCTGGTGGACGAGGCCTGTGCGCAGATCCGTACGGAGATGGACTCCATGCCGACGGAGCTGGATGCAGTTTCCCGTAAGATTATCCAGATGGAGATTGAAGAGGCCGCGCTGAAGAAGGAAGACGATGAGCTGAGCAAGGCCAATCTTCTGAAGCTGCAAAAGGAGCTGGCCGAAGAGCGGGATTCCTTCAACGCGATGAAGGCTCAGTGGGACAATGAAAAAAATGCCATCGGCAAGGTTCAGCAGCTGCGTGAGACAATTGAGGATTTGAATCGTCAGATCGAGGCCGCTGAGCGCAATTACGACTTGGAGAAGGCCGCTGAGCTCAAGTACGGCCGTCTGCCTGAGGCCAAGAAGCGCCTTGCTGAGGAAGAGCAGAAAGCAAATTCCAAGCATGAGGAAAGCCTCCTGCGAGACCGCGTGACGGAGGATGAAATTGCGCGGATCGTAGAGCGCTGGACGGGGATCCCCGTATCCCGTCTGGTTCAGGGAGAACGTGAAAAGCTCCTTACGCTGGATAAGACACTCCACAAGCGTGTGGTTGGGCAGGATGAGGCTGTTACGGCTGTTACCGAGGCCATACAGCGCAGCCGTGCCGGCATTCAGGATCCGAACAGACCAATTGGTTCGTTCCTCTTCCTGGGCCCGACGGGTGTCGGCAAAACAGAGCTTGCCAAGGCCCTTGCGGAGGCACTGTTTGACGACGAGAACAACATGGTGCGAATCGATATGTCCGAATACATGGAGAAATTCTCCGTGTCCCGCCTGATTGGTGCACCTCCGGGATATGTGGGGTATGATGAGGGCGGTCAGCTGACCGAGGCTGTACGCCGCAAGCCGTACAGTGTGGTTCTCTTTGATGAGGTGGAAAAGGCGCACCCTGACGTGTTCAACATTCTGCTGCAGGTGCTGGATGACGGTCGTATTACGGATTCTCAGGGCCGGACGGTTGATTTTAAGAATACCATACTGATTCTTACATCCAATCTGGGCTCTGAATATCTGCTTGGAGGCATTGATTCCGACGGAAATATCAACCCGGAGGCGCGCAATCAGGTGCTGGCGCTGCTGCGCCGCTCCTTCCGGCCGGAATTCCTGAATCGTCTGGATGAAGTTGTATTCTATAAGCCGCTGACACGTGAGAACGTGACAAAGATTATTGATTTGCAGATTGATAAGCTGAATGCACGGCTTGCCCAGCAGCAGATTGCATGTGAAGTGACCCAGGCGGCAAAGGATGCCATTGTGGATGCGGCATATAATCCGGAGTTCGGTGCCCGTCCGCTCCGCCGCTATGTACAGCACACAATCGAGACAATGCTCAGCAAGCGCATCCTGGAGGGCAGTGTTCTCCCCGGTCAGACCATCACCGTGGATTATAAAAACGGTGAGCTGACGATGGGCTGAGTTAGCTCTGTAAGAGGCAAACAGCACAGGTAAATCCGCATTGCCGGGAGGGAATGCTCCCTGCCGCAGGTGTCAACTTGTACCATACAGCGGAAAACATGCAGGAATATGCTTGTTGAATTCTACAAAAAACGCTGTTTTGCCAAATTTACCATTGACTTTTTACCTCGTTGGAACTAGAATCCGTTCAAACAAAGCGAGGCTCCGTGAGCTGAGCTTGAATATGTAATTAAAAGCGACAAGGAAGTCGCGGATGGGATACTGTCCGCTGCCTTGTCGCTTTTTCATTTTGCAAAAAAGGAGAAATCGGTATGGTAACGGATATTTTTTCATCTATGGTATTCGATGATGCCACAATGGAGGCGCGGCTTCCCAAGGAGACTTACAAAGCGCTGCAGCGCACCATTAAACTTGGCAAGCATCTGGATGCGGAGGTTGCAACCGTTGTGGCAAATGCCATGAAGGATTGGGCAATCGAGAAGGGCGCAACTCACTTTACCCATTGGTTCCAGCCGATGACCGGCGTAACCGCAGAGAAGCACGACAGCTTTATTTCTCCAAAGCCAGGCGGAAAGGTCATTATGGAGTTTTCCGGAAAGGAACTGATCCAGGGTGAGCCGGATGCATCTTCCTTCCCCTCCGGCGGTCTGCGTGCGACATTTGAGGCCCGGGGTTACACCGCATGGGATGCAACCAGCTACGCTTTCATTAAAGACGGTGTATTGTGCATTCCGACAGTATTCCTGTCCTACGGCGGCGAGGCACTGGATCAGAAGACTGCCCTGCTGCGCTCCATGGAGGCGATTAATCGCCAGGCACTGCGTGTGCTGAAGCTCTTTGGCAATGAGGATGTTACCTCCGTAAAGACGACAGTTGGACCGGAGCAGGAATATTTCCTGGTGGACAAAGAGGATTATGACAAGCGTAAGGACCTGATTTATACCGGGCGCACGCTCTTTGGCGCAAAGCCGCCGAAGGGGCAGGAACTGGATGACCACTACTTTGGCGCGATCAAGCCCCGCGTTGCCGCTTTCATGAAGGATTTAAATGAGGAGCTCTGGAAGCTGGGCATTCTGGCAAAGACCGAGCACAACGAGGTTGCCCCGGCGCAGCATGAGCTGGCACCGATTTTTACAACTACCAATATTGCCGCTGACCACAACCAGCTTACCATGGAGATGATGCAGAAGGTTGCAAAACGGCATGGCCTGGTGTGCCTGCTCCATGAGAAGCCCTTTGACGGAGTCAACGGAAGCGGAAAGCACAACAACTGGTCGATTTCCACGGATACGGGAGTAAACCTTCTGGAGCCCGGCGAAACGCCCTATGAAAATGCGCAGTTTCTGCTGTTCTTGTGTGCCGTTATTAAGGCAGTGGACGAATATCAGGATCTGCTGCGGATTACGGTTGCATCCGCTGGCAATGACCATCGTCTTGGTGCCAATGAGGCGCCCCCTGCCATTGTTTCCATGTTCCTCGGGACGGATCTGAGCGAGATTCTGGAGGCAATCGAGAAGGATGTGCCCTATGACAGCCATGAAAAGGAGACGCTGCGGATTGGCGTGCACACCCTGCCGAAATTCAAGAAGGATGCGACAGACCGCAACCGCACCAGCCCCTTTGCCTTTACCGGCAATAAGTTCGAGTTCCGCATGCTTGGCTCTTCCGAGTCGATCTCCTGCGCCAACACAGTGCTCAACACCTCCGTTGCTGAGGAGCTCAGCCAGTTCGCAGACCAGCTGGAAGGGGTGCAGGACTTCGAGGGGACACTCCATGACCTGATTCGCAAGACCATTTCCGAGCATAAGAGAATTATTTTCAACGGAGACGGGTACGACGCATCCTGGGTAGATGAGGCCAAGCGCAGAGGCCTGCTGAATCTGCGCACAACGCCGGATGCATTGGCACACCTGCTGGATCAGAAAAATGTTGCGCTGTTTGAGAAGCACAGAGTTTACAGCGCAACGGAGCTGATGGCCCGGCATGAGGTTAAGCTTGAAAATTACTGCAAGATCCTGAATATTGAGGCCCAGACGATGCTGGATATGGCACGCAAGGACTATCTGCCTGCGATGGCAAAGTATACGGCATCCCTGAGCGCCGGAATGAGCGCAAAGCTCAACGCAATTCCCGACGCCGACTGCAGCTATGAGCGCGACACCGTAAAGAGCATTACGGCTCTCATGGGTGCGGCTCATCGCGCGGCGGGAAAGCTGGAGCGTGACCTGATGGAGGCAAAGGCAATTGTGGGATCCACAGAAATGGCAGACTTCTATAAGTCAGTGATCATGGATGACATGAGCGCCCTGCGAATCAGTGTCGACTCCATGGAATCCATGGCTGCAACGGATGTGTGGCCGGTACCAAGCTACGGCAAGCTTCTGTTTGACGTACGGTGAGCGGGTTTCCAATATACGGATTCTCCATTGCGCGGCGGGGCAACCCGACCGCGCTTTGGCGGACTTTAGGGCAGCAAGGCATGAAATTCAAGAATTGATAACTAATTTGTCAGCATATTGTGCAGGCAGGAATCGGAGGACATTCCATGGAGAGCGGCAATCAGAAATACCCGCTGTATTGCGAAAAATTTGAACATGATGCGTGCGGAATCGGTGCGGTCGTGAGCATCGACGGCATTGCATGCCATACAATTGTAGATGACGCGCTCTCAATTGTGGAGCGGCTTGAGCACCGCGCAGGCAAGGACGCGACGGGCGAAGTGGGCGACGGCGTCGGACTGCTTGTGCAGATCCCCCATAAATTTTTTTCGGAGCTGGGTTATTCCCTTGGCAATGCCCGGGATTACGGCGTCGGGATGTTTTTCTTTCCCCGGGACAGCTTAAAGCGCCGTCAGGCTCAGAAGCTTTTTGAGGTCATTTGCTCTAAGGAGGGAGTAAAATTTCTGGGCTGGCGTCAGGTGCCGGTCAATGGGGATATCCTGGGCAAGCGCGCCTATGATACTATGCCGGATATCTGGCAATGCTTTGTGGCACGTGCTCCCGAAATCAGGCAGGGCCTGGACTTTGAACGCAAGCTTTATGTTATCCGCCGCGTTTTTGAGCAGAGCAGCGATGAGACCTATGTCTGCTCCTTCTCCTCACGCACGGTTGTGTATAAGGGAATGTTTCTGGTACATCAGCTGCGCAAGTTTTACCCCGATCTGCAAAGCCCGGATTTTGAGAGCGCCATTGCGATGGTGCATTCCCGTTTTTCAACCAATACAACGCCGAGCTGGGAGCGCGCGCATCCGAATCGGCTGATTCTTCACAACGGGGAGATCAATACCATCCGGGGCAATGCGGACCGTATGCTGGCCCGTGAGGAAACCATGTGCTCCGCGGTAATGGAAGAGGACATGGATAAGGTCCTTCCTGTCATTGCCCGGGAGGGCTCAGAC
>CAVIFH010000139.1:0-5585 GCA_963641615.1 bacterium
GCCGGATACATACCCCTGTGAAATAATCTGCGTAACAATGTCCTTAACAATTGTGCTGGGAATGGCAAAGCCCAGTCCCTCAACACCTGCTTTATCTTCAAATGCGCCGATTTTGATGGTATTGATGCCAACTACCTGACCGCGGTCGTTAATCAGCGGCCCGCCGGAATTGCCGGAGTTCAGTGCCGCGTTTGTCTGAATCAGGTTCATCGTCCGCCCATTTACATTTACATTCCGGTTAATCGCAGACACAATGCCATTTGTCATGGTGCCGCGGTACTCAACCCCAAGAGGATCTCCGATCGCGACCACGCTGTCACCAACCTGAAGCGTGTCTGAATCGCCGAACTCCGCGCTGACCAGATCATCTGCCTCCACCTTGAGCACAGCCAAGTCTCCTGTCGGGTCATCCCCTATCAGATTGGCGGAAAGGATCCGGTCATCCGTCAGCTGTACTGTATAGCTCACGCCGTCTTCAATCACATGATAATTGGTCACAATATATCCGTCGGAGGATAAAATAACCCCCGTTCCGGTAGCGGAACCGCTGTTTGTGATAGTTGTGATGGATGCAACGGACGGAATGCACTTCCGGTAAATTTCCTGCAGCGTAAGGGATGCAGTTTCCTGCACAGGAGCGACGGTCTCAGGGGCTGCCGTTTCTGCAGTAGTTTCAACGGGAACCAGGCTGCTCTCAGCTGTTGTCTCCTGCACTGTATTATAGCAGACAGTAGCGTCATTTTCAGCCGACTGGCTGTTCAGCTGCTGAAAAAGCCTTATGCTGGAAAAGCCGAGCAGGGTGCTTAACCCCGTTAATACAATCACCAGAACCAAAAGAACTGCGATAAGCGTACGGTGGCTTTTGGGCGGCTTTGTACGGCCCGTATTATACTCCCCGTCATCCCACGGGGACATTTCATGATTTCTCATATTGGATCCTCAATTTCAGGGCATTTTAATTTGCCAACGGCATTGTAAACGTAAACTCGGTTTTCCCGTCACGGCTTGTCGCGCTGATATTCTCGCCGTGACTGTTGACAATCGTTTTCACGATGTAAAGCCCGAGCCCCCAGCCGTCACGGTTTTGCGAACGGGATTTATCAAGCTTGTGGAAACGGTCAAATACAAGCGGCAGCTCCTCCGGCGGAATGGTATCGCCGTCATTTGAAACGGAAACGTAAACCTTATTTCCGCCTTCCTTGATCGTCAATCCCAGATTTCCGCCGTCAGGGCAAAACTTCACGGCATTATCCACCAGGTTGTATACCACCTGCGTGATGGAATCCTGATTGGCAAATGTGTATACCGGATGCTCCGGCATATCCACGGTAACATTGATGTGCTTGTCATTTATTCGCTTCTCAAAATTCAGCAATGCAAGGCCGGCGCATTCTTCCATGTCGAAATTTGCTTTTTTCTCATCAGGTATCTGTTTATCCTGAAGCTGCGAAATATCCAGCATGCTGCGCACCAGGCGGCTTAACCGCTTCGTCTCATCGGACACGATCTGGAGATAATGACGCTCCTTTTCCGGGGGAATTGTACCATCCAGGATGCCGTCTACATAACCGGAAATGGTTGTCATCGGTGTTTTCAGCTCATGAGATACATTTGCCACAAATTCCTGCCGCTGATATTCACTCTTTTGCAGGCTCGACGCCATATTGTTAAAGGCAATTGCCAGATCCTTGGTTTCCTCGCTGTAGGAATCCTCCACCCGGACACGCGCCTCCAGGTCACCATGTCCAAATGCGTTGGCGGCCTTTGCCAGTTCCCGCAGCGGGCGGCTGGAAGTGCCTGCATACGCAAATACGCCTATAATCGACACAAGGATCACAACCAGTGCCGTATTCAAATAATAGGTAGCAAGTTTCTTCAGTACCGAATTTGTAGAAGCCGTAGGCACCGATGCAATGGTAATGCCAAGCACATTGTCATCGTATTTAATCGGTTTTGAAACGATGAAGCGGGCATCATCATACAGGCCCTTTATCATTCCGGTTGCCTCATCGCCGTCTGATGAAACCACTTTGTCAATATACTCGGTGTTTACCTTCATTTTTGTGTGTTTGCAGCCAAAGGGAGACTCAGAGCAGGAAACCACATGTCCCTGACTGTCGCAAATAAGGATCTCCGAATCCGTCAGGCTGGTTATGACATTCAGATTCAGCTGCAGGCCGCTTTCGGTATCTCCTTCTCCCTCCGCGTAAGATGCCGCCAAATGCGAAACAGCCTCTGCGTCCCGCTCCAGACGGGAAAAAGCAGCATCCGTCAAATAGTCCTTTACAAGCTGCTGATAGGATGCACCAAGCATGGTGAGCGACAGGAGCAAAATCAGCGCACCGGTATAAAAGCTGCGTCCGAAAGACGATTTCATGGCAGGGCCCCTCTTAACACTGTAAATTTGCGGACTTACTGTAATAGCAGGAAATGGGCGTGCAGTTTCAAACCCCGCCGCCCATTTTTTGTTATTGCTCCGCCTCGAATTTATAGCCAACGCCCCACACGGTTTTCAGATTCCACTTAGGGCTGACACCCTCCAGCTTTTCGCGGAGGCGCTTTACATGAACATCAACTGTACGGGAGTCTCCGAAATAGTCAAATCCCCATACCTCATCAAGCAGCTGATTGCGGGTATAAACGCGATTGGGAGAGGATGCAAGATAAAAAAGCAGCTCCATCTCCTTAGGCGGCGTATCTACCTTTTTCCCGTCAACCGTCAGCTCGAAGGCATCCATGTCGATAATCAGCTTATCGAAAACCAGCCGTCTTGCCTTTTTCTCAGCAGTACCGCCGTTTGTCCGGCGAAGCACTGCCTCAATGCGTGCCAGCATTTCCTTCATTTCAAAGGGCTTTGTAACATAGTCATCCGCGCCGCTCTTCAGGCCCTGTACCTTGTCATCTGTCTCGCCTTTCGCGGTAAGCATGATGATTGGGGTCTTTGATTCGGCACGAATCGCGCGGCAGACAGACCAGCCGTCCATTACCGGCATCATCACATCCAGCAGCACCAGATCCGGCTTAACAGAGCGGAACTTTGCAAGCCCTTGCCCGCCATCCGGCGCCCAGGTAACTGTATACCCTTCCTTTTCAAGATACATCTTCAGCAAATCCGCAATATTGCGGTCATCCTCTACAACCAGGACAGACACAGCCATAAGGCTCACCCTTTCCGTCAGGCTTTCATGGGGGAACTGCTGCGCAATTCCTATCCGCATCAAAACCTTTTTTATTTCCTTTAAGAAGAATTATAGCCTATTTATATGGATTTTCTTGAATAATTTGTAAAGCTTTATCTCCGGAAATGTTACGATAGGGATCCTGTCTGCATAAGGAATTCCCGGTCATGGCAGAGTTTTCCTCCATGACCGGGAACGCAAATGCATATGTTTTGCTTATTGGTATACCGTGCTCAATAAACGATCAGAGATTATCCGTTTTCTTTGTGCTCTTTTTGCTGAGCATCATCACTGCAGCCTGCACCAGAGCAATGATAACCATCAAAACCGTCCAGCGGTCGATCAGGATCATCGGATTGCGGATATTTTCCGTGAGGATAAACGCAATCACAGCGCCAGCAGCAGGAACCAGACTGAATGCGCGCCATGCACCATGCAGCTTTGTCTCGTTTCCTGCAGCAGCGTTCCCCGCTTTTTCCTCCTCGGATTGCTTTTTCCCTATGCAGTACCCTATCAGCAGCACCACACTTGCAAGCGCCGTAAGGGCCGCAAGAATCAGGTTTATCAGCGCCCAAGCGGGTTTTGCCTGCTCCTGCTCAGCAGGATCTTCCGGCTCAGTTTCCTGTATGGCCGAAGCATTCGGCTTTGTCGCCTCCGGCTCCGTCCCGGCTGCTGTCTCGTCTGCCGGCTTTGTCTGTGCAGGCTCTGTTGCCTCTGTTTCCTCAGTCTGTACAGGTGTTGTTTCTTTTGGCTCGATCGCCTTGGGCTCCGTGGGCTTCGTGGTCTCTTTCGGCTCCGTTGCCTTGGGTTCTGTCGGCTTCGTGGTCTCCTTCGGCCCCGTTGCCTTGGGTTCTGTCGGCTTTGTGGTCTCCTTCGGTTCCGTTGCCTTGGGTTCTGTCGGCTTCGTGGTCTCCTTCGGCTCCGTTGCCTTGGGTTCTGTCGGCTTTGTGGTCTCCTTCGGTTCCGTTGCCTTGGGTTCTGTCGGCTTCGTGGTCTCCTTCGGCTCCGTTGCCTTGGGTTCTGTCGGCTTTGTGGTCTCCTTCGGTTCCGTTGCCTTGGGTTCTGTCGGCTTCGTGGTCTCCTTCGGCTCCGTTGCCTTGGGTTCTGTCGGCTTTGTGGTCTCCTTCGGTTCCGTTGCCTTGGGTTCCGTGGGCTTTGTGGTATCCTTCGGCTCCGTTGCCTTAGGCTCCGTCGGCTTCGTGGTCTCTTTTGGCTCCGTTGCCTTAGGCTCCGTCGGCTTCGTAGGTGTCGTGGGCTCCGTTTCCTTCGGTTCTGTCGGCGTTGTTGGCTCAGTCGGCTGGGCCTTTGCCGGCGTGATTCGAAGCGTTCCGTCCTCCACAACCACTTTCACGACCCGATAATACCGAGAGGAAATCTTGAAATCACTTGCAGTCAGACCCATATGATAGGTTCCGACATTTTTTCCTGTGACAGAGGCATCTCCGACCAGCTGCAAATTAACAAAACTCATGGACATTTCACGTCCCGTATTGGCAATTGCAGAAACGACCGTATAGCCGCTGACGGTGTGTGTCTTCTTGTCATAGGTGAACGTACCGGAATTTCCGCGCACAGTGACAGTAACAGTGACGTTAATTGTCTCAATGTCGAGATAGCCATCCACTACCGTAACCTCCACCGTCTCATAGTTGGGGGATCCAGCTGTGAAATACTCTGTCTTCAGGCCCATTTCATAGTGGCCGAGGTCATTGCCTGATACCGTGTCCACTCCCGGCGTGTTCAGCGCAACCTCGATCAGCTTGCTTGCGCCGTCGTGCGTGTAACCCTTTACCGTGACGGTGGCACCATATTGCCACGAATAATTTGCATGATTTCCGGTCACGGTAACCTTTCCAAGGGGTGCAGGCGTAATGGAAAGCGTACCGGGCTCCAGCCTGATATTGTAGTTGTCTGCTTTATACCCGGATCCGGTTGTATACACAATGGTATTTTCCACTGTGCCCTCTGACACGTTCGTCACAGCCCCTACTGCCTTGATCTCGGTAACCTCGCATGCTATGAAGCCGTCTCCCGAAATCGTCACATTAGGACGCGTAAGAGGCGTCTCGTCGTACTCCTTCGTGGCCGTTTCGGAAGTGAGCACTACAGTGCGTTTCGTAACCTCCAGGGTGCCGATGGTTTCCTTAGTCAGTTCATAGTTGCTTTCCTTGGCTGTGCCGTCCCACACAATCGTGTAGGTATTATCGCATATGCCCACATCTGTCTGACTTGCCGGAAGAACCAGCGTATAGGTTTCACCATCAGCAATGCCGCTTACTTTTCCGGAAGCCGTAAGAGGCTGCCCGTTATAGGTGCGCTTCGCGCTGTATGTTGTGACCTCAATGGATGCTGCTGTGATCCGGTAGCTCTTTTCAATGGTGCCGCTGTAGTTCCCGGTGCCTTTAA
>CAVIFH010000140.1:0-5569 GCA_963641615.1 bacterium
CCTTATTATATATATGCAGAATTATCTCAAGATCGACAACTATGCCATAGTTCTGGGCATTGTGCTGATCACGGCCTCAATCGTGAGTGTAGCATCAGGGCGGCTTATCGACCGCGTGGGCAAGCTGCGCTTCGTTCTGCCCGCCGCACTCATCATGTTTGTCGGGCTTATCGGCATGTATTTTGCAAGGGGATTCGGCGCCGTGATCGCAGCAGGCTGCGTGATGATGAGCGGGTATATGCTTGTCACGGCAGCGCTCTCCGGCATAATACGCGATAACACTCCGCGCGATAAAATCGGGCATTTTCAAGGTATACGCATGATATTCGGCGTCCTTCTGCCGATGATAATCGGCCCTATAATCGGCGCTGAGGTGATACGCGGCTCTGACAGCACATATATCGAGCTGGGCGTGGTAAAAACCGTACCGACTCCCGGAATATTTCTCGCAGCGGCACTCGTACTGCTGCTTGTGATTCCGTTTGTAATTATTCTTAAAAAGCAGTCTGCAAAGGAGGCAAATACATGAGCATGCTTACACGCTGGGGAAAGGCGCTTGACAGTGAAAACGTATTGCAGGAATACCCGCGTCCTCAGATGGTACGCGAAAGTTATATTAACCTGAACGGCTATTGGGATTACGCCATAACCGGCAACAGTCTCGAGCATATGCCTGATACTGCCGACGGAAAAATACTCGTCCCCTTCTCGCCGGAAGCCCCTCTGTCCGGTGTCGGGCGCAGTCTTTTGCCCGCCCAAAAGCTGTGGTATCGGCGTGTGATAAATATAGATCGTCACGCACAAAGCAGATTGCTGCTGCACTTTGGGGCTGTGGATCAGTGCGCGTCGGTTTACATAAATAATTCGTTCGTGTGCGATCACGCCGGTGGATATACGGCTTTTGAGGTTGACATAACTGATTTTATATCTGACGGTGAAAACGTGCTGACCGTCATGGCAACGGACGGCACCGACAGCAATGAGCTGTCCCGCGGCAAGCAGAAGACCAAACGCGGCGGTATCTGGTACACCCCGCAGAGCGGCATATGGCAGACGGTCTGGATGGAATGGGTGCCGGAGAAATATATAAAATCTCTGCGCATCACACCGGATTCGGAGCTCGGTGCGATTGACATAATATTATGTTCTGACGCTGCAGCAGACTGCGCGATAATATTCAACGGCAAGCGCATTGAGGGCAGAGCAAATGAGCCGATACACGTCCCCGTAGATACGCCGGAGCTCTGGTCGCCCGAGTCGCCGAAGCTCTATGAATTTACGGCTGAGCTTGGAGAGGATAAAATCAGCAGCTATTTTGCTCTGCGCTCATTCGGACGGGGCACGGATGAAAAAGGCCATCCCTGCCTGCTGCTCAACGGAAAGCCGTATTTTCACTCCGGTGTTCTGGATCAGGGCTACTGGCCGGACGGATTATATACTGCGCCGAGCGATGAGGCCATGGTATACGACATCACGCTGATGAAGAGCATGGGCTTCAACATGCTGCGCAAGCATATAAAAATTGAACCCCTGCGCTGGTATTATCACTGCGACAAACTGGGCATGCTCGTGTGGCAGGATATGATGAGCGGCGGCGGCGAATATGATTTCATGACCATTTCCGCACCGCTGATAACACATTTGCATAAAAAGGACAATGACTACAGGCGCTTTGCTCGTACAGACGAGTACGGGCGCAGAATGTATTACGTTGAGCTTGAGGATATGATAAAGCAGTTATATAACTGCCCGTGCATCGCCATGTGGGTGCCGTTCAATGAGGGCTGGGGGCAGTTCGATGCTGCGCGCGCCTTTGCGTTTGTGAAAAGCCTCGACTCTACGCGTACCATTGACCACGCAAGCGGCTGGCACGATCAGGGCGTGAGCGACGTGAAGAGCCTGCACGTGTATTTTTATCCGTACGTCTTCAAGCCGGACAAGCACGGGCGTGCCGTAGTGCTATCCGAATTTGGCGGCTATAAATTAAATATTGCAGGGCACACCTGGAATGATGCCGATTTCGGCTACCGCGGATTTAAGTCGCAGGAGGCGCTTGGCGAAGCATTTAAGAAGCTTTACGAAAAGCAGATTCTCACTGCGAGAGAAAAAGGCCTCGCCGCAAGCGTGTATACGCAGCTGAGCGATGTTGAGGACGAGATCAACGGCTTTGTCACCTATGACCGTGAGGTCGTAAAATTCGACGTTCCGGCAGTACGTAATATAAACGAGAGGCTTATCGCAAGATAAAAAATAGAGCGTAAAATTTTAATGACAACCTTGCATAAAGCATGACAAGAAAAACAGCGGTGCGAATACAATCAGAAATCTACAACATAGGATAGCCCTGTGCTGCATATTGAACGCAGCACAGGGCTTTTCCCGTTTCTGGCGGTTTTGGGTGGCATATTCGATACCCTGTACACAGGGCGCACCTTTGCACCTCACGGAATCGGACGATATGCAGCCAAACCGTAAAAGGTCGCACGAAACCGCACATCGGCTGCACGATACCGTAAATCGCAGAATGGTGCAATCTATATACGCAGACGGCAGATACTTCACGAATCAAATAAGCGTTGGTTTTGGTGTCTGATTTCAAGCCTTTTCTGCCTGAAAATCTCCCTGAATCCGATACAGAGATTGGTTTTATCGTTGACGGAGAACCCAACATCGGTAAAACCGTCAACGGGATTGCCGTCAACGGAAAAGCCAACGCAAATAAATACTATCCTGATAAAATATCAATCTATCAACCTTGATGACCAGAGGTAGAGAATGTTTACCCCCGTTTCTGACTGATAGGATGGATTTGTGTGCAATTTAGGGTTGAAAATCAAGAATTATTTCGCTTGTATTGGACTCAAGAAAATACAGGTCTATGGATTCCATGCCTTTATAAACGAAGCTCATCCGACAGGGAAGTGTTGTTTTCAGACTTTTAGAAATGTCATCTTTCAATGCGTAAAGTCCAGGATATGAATTTCCTCACCCACAGCCTTTTTCACCGCCTGCATCATCGGCTGTGCCATTGGGCAAGGAAAGCCGATGGGCGTTCCCTTTTTGATGCAGGACGCAAAGGCAATCGTATCCGCGCCGCGCTTCACCAATTCCTTTGCCCGGAGAACCGCTTTCTTCCCCGGACAGCCGCCGCAGCTGACAAAGCCGATCAGTTCAATCGGCTCGGCCACCCCGGCAAAGGATCCCGCTTTTGCTTGAATCGTTTTGAAATCCGCCGTTCCGGGGCAGAAATCCTCTGTCTGCGCACATCGAATGATTCCAAGCTTCATGTCGTGCCACACTCCTTTTTCTTAAGCATAATACGCAATATTTCCAAATCGACATTTGCCATGCCGACATTGGCTATTTGAGCAATGTTCGCAATGCACTGCTCCGGCGCAGCGGCGCAAATGCCGTCGCTCTCCCGCAGGACAGAGTTTTTGACCGCCATCTGTGCGGACAGGTACGCGGCAGAAGTTGCCATCGCCAGTTTCATGGCGCAGCCGGTTTTGCCGCCATCGCAGATCATGCCGGAAACCGTTCCGGTCATGTTCCGAATGGCAAACCCCATCTGCTCCTCCGTGCCGCCCCACAGCTTCACCAGCGCGGCAGCCGCTGCCGTAGACGCTGCGGCGGCACAGGTGCAGACAGCGGACAGCTTCCCAATCACGGCGTTGATGTAGCTGTTGACCAGATGCCCGAACGCCAGCGCACGGGCAACCTGCTCACGGGATGCTTTCGCGTGTTTCGCGGCGACGCTCAGGGGGATCGTCAGTGCCAGCCCCTTACTGCCCGCCCCGGCGCTGCTGGCGACGGAATAGGGACAGCCGTCCAGCCGGGATTCAATGGCCGCTCCCACCGAGCACATCATTTCATCCGCTTCACTGCCGCAGAAATCCAGCTGCAGAGCGGCGGCGATCCCAACAGGGCTTGGGTGTCGCGCACCATACGCAGCCACATTGCTGTTGACAGCGGCTCCGTCAACGAGCCAGTCCAGTTCAGAGAGAGTCATACCGTCTACCAGGCGGCTGATCTCCGCAATGGTCATTGCCTTCAAAGCGGCGGCGGGATCTTCGCCACTGCTCCCCGGCTGCTGCTCCTTTTGGAAGCAGACCGTTCCATTATGGCTGACCATCACAAGGTTTGTATGGGCATTCTGAATGACCGCCTGCGCCGTTTCGCCGTCAGCTGTGACCTCACACCGGGCATAAATGCCCTTTCGCTCATGATCGGCGGTCACGCAGACAGCTCCGGACGCCACAAGTACTTTCGCCTGCTGCGCGATTTCCGGCGTGATGGCTTTAAAAATCTGCAATTCACCCTCAGCCGTTCCGATCAGCGCACCCAGTGCGGCGGCGTAATCCATGCCCACCCGGTCAAAACCGGGAATGGCGACGGACATTCCGTTTTTATAAAGACCGGGGTTGACGGTCAGGGAAATACTCCGGATGCTTCCGTGCAGCTTTTCGGCAGCCGCCGCAGCGCACAGCGCGGCGCAGGCAGGCTCCGTTCAGCCCAGCGACGGCTTGACCGTATCGTGCAGAAATGCCAAGGCTTCCTCTTTCTTCAAAATTTCTCATCCTCTCTCAAAGTAATAGCAGGAGCTGGTAATATCCGATCATCAGCACGCAGAACAGCAGTGCCACCGGCAGCGTTTTCTGAATCAGCTCTCCCAGCGTGATATGAAAATAGTCCGATGCAACGACCAGACAGATATGGGTCGGCGAGATCTGGCTGGCGGCGTGGCACATACACATCAGCAGCACCATGAGCGGGGTCCCGCCGCCCTGAATCGCGGCAAACGCCAGCGGGGTGCCAAGCGCGATGATCCCGTTTGTGCCGCTGATAATGCTTCCCACAAAGAAAAGCAGGGCAAAGATCAGGTACGCCGGAATCGGAAGCGCGGACAGCGTGTCCGGCAGCGTTTCCGTCACGCCGGTATAGGCAATGAACTCTTTCAGTACCAGCACAAGGAAGGTATTGAGCAGCAGCTTTATCTCAAACGCGCTCCGCAGCGTGGGAAGAAGCTCCTTCAGGCGGAAACGGTAAACAAACATCGCCGCCGCGATCACGATTGCTACTGCGGGAACGACCGACAGCTTCCCGACCAGAATCAGCAGCAGGATCGCCAGCAATGTCCAAAGATGGCACAACAGATGCAGTGTGTCCTGCCACCTGTTCTTACTGCGGGGCGTTCCCGGGTCTTTGGGCAGGCGGTGCAGATACGGAAAATAGCCCAACACGCCCAGCACCAGCATGGGCACGATCATTTGCAGCATAAAGCTGCCCAGCGGCACACCGGCGAGATTTGCCATCAGCAGCACCCCGGCATAGGTAGGCAGCGTGCTCTCCGGGATATGCCGGAACCAGCTTGTGACAAATGCCTGTTCATTGGGTTTCAGATAACCGTCGGTTGCTTCTTTGACAATATCCCCGCAGAGGATCATGGCCGCCGCAGATGGGAGCAGACCGATGAAAAGCGGCGCACCGGCCGCATTGACGCGGCGGTTATGGAACAGCCCGTTCAGGTCCTGCTGTGCCAGCCAGATCTGACTGCGGGCCTCCAGCATCC
>CAVIFH010000141.1:0-5486 GCA_963641615.1 bacterium
TTGCCCCAATTTTTCAGTTTGAAAAACTTGAGATACATACAGTATCCCTGCGCTTCTCAAACTTTAACTTGAGGCAAAATCTCTCAGCAATCGCTTTTGGCTCTTTGCGTGGTGCCGCCTAAAGGGAAACAGCAGGGCAGATCCGGATAGGATCATTGTCTGCGTTGCTGCTGTAATTCGCAGTGACCCATTCCGCTCGGAGTGGGTCACTGCTTTCGAAGGGAAAAAGGTAAAATGGAAATTACAATGCCCGGCTATTACGCATCTTTCCGCTGCCTTGCAGGAAAATGTCCGGATAGCTGCTGCAAAGAGTGGGATGTGGATGTGGACGATGCCAGTGCAGCCATGTATCGTGCGCTTCCGGGAGAACTGGGGGATCGCCTGCGCAGCAGCTTAAAGGATACAGAGTATGGTGTGCAGATGCAGGTGCAGGACGGACGATGCCCTATGTGGCGCAAGGATGGTCTCTGCCGGATTCAGGCAGAGCTGGGGGAGAATGCACTTTGCGATGTCTGCCGGAATTTTCCGAGAATAAGCCACGATTATGGCAATTTCAGGGAGCTTGGACTGGAATTGAGCTGCCCGGAGGCAGCCCGCCTGATCCTCACATGTGAGGATGATTCAGTGATTGCCTTTGAAGAAGACGGCGGCGATGCACCGGATTATGATTTAAATGACATGAAAATTCTGAAGGAAAGCAGAGCGCAGGTACTGTCTCTGCTGCAAAGCAAAAGCGCAAAGGATGCTTTGATGCTCTTGCTACTGAATGCGCAGACAGCGCAGTCCTGCCTTGATGCGGCTGCCATGCTGCCGAAAGATGCATTGATGCACAGCAGTGACGATACAGTACCGGGAAAACCGATGCAGCATGCGTTTCTTTCGTTTTTCAAAAAACTTGAAATCCTCACGCCGCGTTGGAGGCAGAGGCTGGACAATCCTGTTTCTCCTTATTTTCCAAAGGGAATGACAGCTTTGATTCGCTACCTGACAGAGCGGTACTGGCTTCAGGCAATTTCGGATTATGACATTGCAGGCCGGATAAAGTTTATTGTCGCTTCATGCCTGGTCGTTGCGAGCCTTCCCGGAAGTTTTATAGAAAACGCACAGCTTTTTTCCAAGGAAATTGAGAACGATGCGGATAATGTAGATGCAATTCTGGATGCAGTGCAGTCAGAGCAGTGCTTTTCTGATGAAAGTCTGCTTGGGATGCTGAGACAGTGTACGCAGGAGCCGGTGACAGAATGTAAAGGAGCAGCTTATGAAAATCATGCACCTGTCCGATCTCCATTTGGGGAAAAGACTGAATGAATTTTCTCTTATTCCGGATCAGGAGGATATCCTGAATAAAATTGCTGCGATTGCGGCAGAGGAAGTGCCGGATGCGGTGGTGATTGCGGGAGATATCTATGATAAGGCAATGCCCCCTGCAGAGGCGGTTGCCTTGTTTGATGAATTCCTGGTGCGGCTTTCGGAGTGTACAGCGCATATTTTCGTCATCAGCGGCAACCATGATTCGCCTGAGCGCATTGCTTTCGGTGCGAAATTAATGAGCCGCGCAGGAATTCATCTGAGCCCTGTATACGACGGAAATGTGGAGCCGGTGCGCCTGAAGGATGCATACGGCGGCGTAAATTTTTACCTTCTCCCGTTTATCAAGCCGCTGCATGTGCGCCGCATTTTTCCCGAGGAAAATGCGGATACCTATACCGATGCGATCCGTGTCGCGGTACAGAGGATGCACATTGACACGTCGGGGAGAAATATCCTTGTGACCCATCAATTTGTTACGGGAGCCAATCGCAGCGAATCAGAGGAAATCAGCGTGGGCGGCGCAGATAATGTGGATGCGGATGTATTTTCCTGCTTCGATTATGTCGCGCTGGGACATATTCATTCTGCCCAGTCCTGCGGAGAAAAGAATATTCGATATTGCGGCACTCCGCTTAAGTATTCTTTCTCTGAGGCGGGTGACTGCAAAAGTGTTACGATTGTACAGATGCATGAAAAGGGCAATTTGCAGATTCGTACGATTCCCCTTACGCCCCTGCATGATATGGTTGAACTGCGGGGGAAATTTGAAGATTTAACGAACAGGCAATTTTACAGCGGGCTTTCGTATCTGACGGACTATGTCCACATTACCCTGACTGACGAGCAGGATATCCCCGATGCGCAGGGAAAGCTGCGCATGATTTACCGCAATCTGATGAAGCTGGATTATGACAATACCCGTACGAGAATGACAGCGGAAATTGAGGCACCATCACAGAGGCTGAAATCACCCATGGAGATGTTCGCAGAGTTTTATACCATGCAGAACAATCAGGCAATGTCGCAGCAGCAGATTGTGTACCTGCAGGAGCTGCTTGAGAAGGAACAGGAGGAGTGATATGCGCCCAATCAGACTGACCATTTCCGCGTTTGGCCCCTATGCGGCGCAAATGGTTCTGGAGCTGGACACCATTGGGAAAAGCGGACTGTACCTGATTACGGGGGACACAGGCGCCGGCAAAACAACGCTGTTTGACGCAATTACCTTTGCGCTCTATGGGGAGGCCAGCGGCAGCAATCGAAGCCCGGATATGTTCCGCTCCAAGTATGCCGCGGCGGAGACGCCTACCTTCGTGGAGCTGGTATTTGAATGCCGGGGACGGCAATATACGGTGCGGCGGGTACCGGAGTACCTGCGGCCCAAGCTCCATGGGACCGGGACAACCAGACAGGCGGCGGAGGCATCCCTGCTGCGTCCGGATTCCCCGCCGCTGACCAAACCGCGGGAAGTGAACGAAGCGATTCGCGATATATTGGGGCTGGACCGGAGCCAATTCATGCAGATCGCAATGATTGCACAGGGAGATTTTCAGAAGCTCCTGCTGGCACCGACGGAAGAGCGAAAACAGATATTCCGGAAAATATTCAAGACGGATCTCTATCAGCGATTGCAAGAGGACTTGAAACGGGAAACATCGAAACTGGGGCAGGAGTACGCCATGCTGAAGAGCAGCATCGTGCAGTACGCTTCCGGGATAATGTGCCGGGAGAATGACCCGCGGGAAACACTGCTTGCCCAGGTAAAGGCAGGAGAATTATCGATAGATGACACAGCTGCTTTTATTGCACAGGTTCTGAACGACGACAGGCAATATACGCAGGAACTTCAAAATAATATAGATCGGCAGGATGAAATTCTCCAAAATATCCATGCGCTTTTGAAAAAAGAGGAAGAGCGGGTAAAGCTCCAAAATGAGATTTCAGCACTGGAAAAATCAGAGGTTGTTCATACCGATGAATTGAAAACAGCCGAATTTCAGCGTGACGCTGCAAATCAGAATCTGGCTTCCCGGCAGCAGCAAAACAGGGAGATCACGCTTTTAGAGGCAGAGCTGCCGGAGTACGCTGCTGTCGACCGGATGCGCCTGAATACAGAGGAACAAACGCAGGCACTGGAGGAGCGAAGGGAGACTTTGCGAAAAAAAAGGCAGCTGCAAAGTCAGTATGAAGATGAATTGAGTAAAAAGCATGCTGCGCTGAATGCGATTTCCGCTACGGCAGAAGTTTTGACCGAGCTGGAAAGCAGGCAGAGGGAAACAGCCGGGAAGATGCAGATATTAACGGAACTGCGCACCCGCGAGGAAAAATACCTCGCAGCGGATGCTGCAAGAAAAGACGCGGAAGAGCAGCTCGAAAAAAGTCGTTCGGGCGCGGGACAGCTGGAAGCATTGAGGAAACGCGCACAGCAGCTGGAAGCGGCGCTCCCGGAGTATGAAAATCGGGATGCAAAGCGGAAAATTATTTCGGAGAATGAAAATACTCTTGCAGATCTGAAGAAGAGAACGGCCGTATTGCAGGACAAGCTTGATACACTTCTGCAGAAAAATGCATCTTTGGAGGCGGAGAAGGAAAGCCTGCGGGAATCGCCCGTCAGGCGAGAGCAGCTGCTTGCCCAAAAGGCAGAAAAGACACAGCGCCTGAAAATGCTTTGTGACGCGGAAGGCCTTGCACAGTCTCTGAACGAGAAACGAGATGCCCTTCGTGCCCTTGTACCGGAATACAGAGCGGCTGCAGCAAGCTTCGAAAACGCTCAGCGTGATTATTTCCGGATGAATGACGCATTCCTTTCCGAGCAGGCGGGTATTCTGGCAATGGGGCTGGAAGAGGGCACTCCGTGTAAGGTCTGCGGCAGCTGTCACCATCCGCATCCGGCACAGAAGTCTGAGCATGCACCTACAGAGGCTCAGCTGCGCCGTGCGCAGAAAAATGCGGATCTGCTGCGCGGGGAAATGGAGGAAAAGGAAAAAGCCTGCACAGCTTTGCGCATGCAGGGAGAGGAGCAGAAAAAGCAGCTTTTGCAGAAGCTTGCGAATCTTTCCATACAGGGTGAAGACCAGATTTCTTCTGCGCTGAATGCTGAAAAAAAAGCACTGCAGGAATTAGAGCGGGAAATCATACAGACACAGGAAAAACAGACTCGCCTGCAGCAGCTGCAGACCATTTTACCGGACGCGGCAAAGCAGGCAGAGGAATTGAGGCAAAAGCTTTCCACTGTGCAGACGGCGGAGAGCGAAGTCCGGGCAGAGCTTGCGGCAAAACAGAGGGAGCTTCAGGAGCTGGAGCAGCGGCTCCCGTTTAATACACTGGAGGAGGTCAATACAGAACTGTTGAACTGCCAGACGCAGGCCAATGCACTGGAACAGGCGCGGGAAGAAGCACAGGCCGATGCATCTGATGCCGCGCAGCGGCACGCTGCGGCGCAGAGTCTGCTGGAGCAGGCACGGCTCAATGCAGGCAAAGCGTTTCCACAGTCTGATTTTCCGGCTGCGTTGGATAGCCTGCTTGCCGAGACTTCCGGCCTTTTGGAACATTTGCAGGAGCAGCTTCATGAAATGGAGAAAGCGCTTGCTGAGAAACAATTGCTTGAGCAGGCAATCGACGGCTTGGAGCAGCAGAGCAAGGCACTTGGTGACGAGGCGGGGGCAATAGGAAATGAAATCGCGGCGTCCTCAGCCAGGCTGGAAGCGGCGGAAAGAGAGCTGAATGAGCGGTCCGGTAAGCTTCGCTTCCCGAATGCGGATGCGGCTCAGCAATGTCTGGAGAAGTGGAAGACAGAAGCAGCTGAGGCCGTCCAAAATGCAAAGAAGGCAGAAGAAAATTATACACAGCGCTATCATGCTTTCCTGCATGCACAGGCGGCGCTGGAGCAGCTCCGATCACAGCTGGAAAGCATGCCGGCGGTTGATGTGCCGGCGGAGCTTGCTTCCAGACAGGCCGCTCAGGAGCGTAAAGCAGCGTTTCGCACCAAGAAGGAGCTCTGTGACGGTCGCATTGCTGCAAACGACCACGCCTTAACCGGAATCCAAAAATCTCAGGTGCAGCTCTCCGCACTGGAGTCACGCTATGCGTGGATGCAGAACCTTTCCGATACGGCGAACGGAGCCCTTCGAGGCAAACAGAAAATTTCCCTTGAGGCATTTGTGCAGGCGGCTTAT
>CAVIFH010000142.1:0-5482 GCA_963641615.1 bacterium
AGGGAATGAACTGGTCGGAAAACAAATTACGGAATTCTCCGAAAAATTGGATTTGAACGCTCTGTATGCCTATGCTACTGTTTTATCTTTTGGAGATACAAACGATGAGAGAATTGAAGAAGCAGTACTCTGATATTAATTCAAGAATGCCTCGGCATTCTTGCTGCGAGGTGCGCGTCATGCAATTGCATGACATACTTCTACTGCGCACCTCTGCAATCCTGCCGGAGGCTATATCAGTTGGGGGATTGACTCCTCCACTGATACAAGCTTGTTTCTCACCACCTATAGAGGTGGGAGTCATCTCCCAGCTGATATATATAGTTAATAAAGAGAGGTGCATATGCTATGCCAGGTATACTCGTGGTTGAAGATGATGAAAATTTAAATCGTGGAATTACATTTTCACTGAAAAAATCCGGATATGAGGTTTTTTCAGCAGAATCAGTGAAAAAAGCGAAAAGAATTGCAAGTGATAATAATGTGGATGTTGCCATTTGTGATGTGAATCTTCCGGATGGAAACGGATTAGAGCTTGTCAGATGGATGCGGAATTGTCAAAATGTATATATTATCTGTCTTACCGCGTTGGATCAGGAGACAGATCAGGTCATGGGATATGAAGCCGGTGCGGACGATTATATGACGAAACCGTTCAGCCTTTCCGTACTTCTTCTGAAAATCGAGGCTCATTTCCGCCGCAGAAAGAATGAAGCCGGAACTCCAATAATTCATTCAAAGGATATCGTATTTATCCCCGGAGAGATGAGGGCGTTCGTAAAGGAAAGAGAAATAAGCCTTACGAAGAATGAACTGAAAATGCTGTCCTTTTTTCTTCAAAACCCGAAACAGATTCTTTCAAAAACACAGCTGTTAGAAAACGTGTTTGATCTGGATGGTGATTTTATGGATGAAAATACGGTAGCTGTGAACATCAGAAGGCTTCGGGAGAAAATCGAAGAGGATCCGGCGGCTCCGGTCTATATTAAAAACATCCGCGGGCTTGGGTATATATGGAATCAGGAGGTAAGTCAGTGACGAAACGACATCGTAAAAAGTGGGTTGATGCCTTGTCACTGGTGCTGCCGGTTCTACTCTTTTTTGCGGTATTGAACTGCTTTACCACCTATTTATATTATCAGGATTATCAATGTAAAATGGATATCCTGACAGAAGTTGCGGCGGGCGCAGAGACCACCGGCATGGATGTTGCCGCAGGATGGCTGAAAGGAAACGACCATCAAGCCAATGAACAAGGTAAGCAATTATTAGAGCAATACGGGTACTGGGAAAACAAAGGGACTTCGTTTTATGTGCGCTTCCGGCAGAATATCATGATAACCGGCTGTACAAGTGCAGTGCTATGTCTGTCTTTGCTAACGTTCCTGTTTTACCGGAAGAAAGCTGAGGCGAAAGAAAGTCGGAAACGATTGGAGCAGCTAGAGCAAATCCTGATTGCATTTCGGGAAAATCACTTTGAGGTAGTGCCGGACACAGAAGATCATGTCGGGCAGGAAAGACTGAAATTTCAGCTTGAAGCAATCGGACATCATATCCAGCTGCTGCAAGAGGAAGCCAGAGCGGAGAAGGAAAGCACAAAGGAAATGGTATCCGACATTTCCCATCAGCTGAAAACCCCGGTTGCAGCCTTGGATACCTGCTTTAGCATATTGCTGCGGAACAATCTGAGTGAGACGGAGCAGCAGGAATTTCGCATCCGCTGCCGGAGTGCATTGGACGGATTGGAAACATTGTTGCAGTCTCTGCTGGAAATATCCAAACTGGAGACAGGTTTGATTCAGCTTGATCAGAAAACACTTCCCATTATGGATACGATCATCTCCGCAGTAAACCGAACGTATCCAAAGGCAGCGGAGAAAGGGATAGAACTTATTTTCGACTGCAACGAATCACTGGAGCATTGTGCACTCATGCAGGATAAACGTTGGCTTGGAGAAGCAATCATTAACGTTTTGGACAATGCCATCAAATACAGCCCAGAACATTCAAAAATCACGATCCGTCTACAAAAAAGAACCGGCTTTGTGAGAATTGAGATCGAGGATCAGGGAATCGGAATCCCGCAGAGTGAATACCATAAAATATTCCAGCGGTTTTACAGAGGGACTGCGCCGGAAGTCCGCGAAAAGAGCGGAACCGGCATCGGTCTGTATCTGTCCAGACAGATTATTGAGCAGCATGGTGGGACAATCACGGTAGCCTCCGGCAAAGTCAGAAAAGGAAGTACCTTTTTGATTCAGCTGCCGGAGAATGGACTTTCGTAGAGATGATGAGCAGAAGTCTTTCAAATCTGTAAGACTTCTGCTCTCTTTTTGAAAGTGAAATGAAAGGTTCCTTTGATACAATGCTGGTAAATAAGAAAAGGAGGCCATTGAAGTGGGCGTGATATTAGAAACGAATCAGCTTTGCAAATTTTATGGGACGGGGGAAAATCAGGTCAAAGCCGTCAATCATGTGAATATCCAGATTCAACAGGGAGAATTTGTCGCCATTGTCGGAAAATCCGGCTCCGGAAAAAGTACCCTGCTGCATATGCTGGGCGGGCTGGATACACCAACCAGCGGCAGCGTGATCTTGTCTGACAAGGACCTGTATTCCATGAAGGAGGATCAGCTTGCCGTTTTCCGGAGAAGAAAGATCGGATTTGTATTTCAGGCATTCAATCTGGTATCCTCCATCAATGTGTGGGAAAATATCGTTCTTCCGTTGGGGCTTGACGGAAAAAAAGTGGATAAAGCTTATGTCAATGATATTATCACCACACTGGGTCTTGAACACCGGATTCATAATCTTCCGAATACCCTCTCCGGAGGACAGCAGCAGCGCGTTGCGATTGCAAGAGCCTTGGTAAACAGACCGGAGATTTTGTTTGCGGACGAGCCAACCGGAAATCTTGATTCCAAGACAAGTGACGAGGTGATCGCACTGCTTAAGATGACAGCAAAAAAATATGGACAGACAATTGTAATGATTACCCATGATGACGAAATTGCACAGGTTGCTGACCGTATTCTGGTGATTGAGGACGGACAGGTGGTGGATTTCAGATGAAGACAATAAGCAGGATTGCATATAGCAATGACAAAAGGAACAGGACAAGAAGTATACTGATCATGATGGCAATCTGTCTGACCACGATGCTGCTTGTTATCATCAGTACTGTGGGAAATGGGGTAATTCGTTTACAGAAAAGTCAGGCGGCAAGCTCATACGGAAGCAACTACGGCCTGTTTATCGCCGCAGATGGTACGCAATTAAAAGAAGTGGAACGCAGAGCTGAGATATCTGATATCGGCATCATGTGTACGGAGGGCATCCTGAAAGGAAATGAAAATGGCGGCTTTGTCAGTGCGGATGAAACGGTCAGGAAAATGCTTCCCTATAATCAGGAATATGTGTTGAAGGAAGGTACCTATCCGGAAAAGGCGCAGGAAATTGCCGCAGGACGCGCTTTCTTTGATGCAGTGGGATACCATGATGTAAAGGTCGGAGACACCGTAACATTGGAGTACCGTTCCGGCATGCAGTCGGAATACGCACCGGTGGAATTTACTGTCAGCGGGATTTTATATGACCGGGATGAATATACCATCGAGGCTTCCTATGTTGTATTCGGTTCGCAGGATTTTTATAATGAGCGTGTTGCGGAGGGTGACAGGCAATATAATATCTATTTTACCTTGAGCGATTCTGCAAATGTATCTATGAATAATGTTGCGCCTGTTATAAAAGAAATCGCGGATTCCTGCGGCATTGACCAGAAAAACGTGATCATCAATGACCTCTACCTGCAGTGGGTATTGCAGCCGAGCTATGAAATGATTGTGGTTTGTGGAACCCTGATCCTCGGAATCGTGCTGTTTTCCGTTGTGGTCATTTATAATATCTTCCAGGTCGGGATCGCCCAGAAGGTTCAGGAGTACGGAAAAATCAAGGCGCTGGGTGCAACCAGAAAGCAGATGAAGCAGTTGATCTTTCGTGAGGGCATTCTTCTGGCGGTTCCTTCGATACCGCTGGGGCTGCTGTTTGGTTTCCTGATTGCAAAAGTCAGCTTCAACTGGCTGGTGGAGCAGGGAAATCTGGTATCGTCCGGAATCAAGAACCATCAGGTGCCTCTGTTTTCACTGACAATTATGCTCATCTGCATTTTTGTATCGTTTCTTACGGTCGTTTTGGCTCTGCGCAAACCCATGAAAATTGTTTCCCGGATTTCACCCATCGAAGCGACACGGTATCTTGACGGCTCCAAAACGCAAAAACAGGGCAGACGAAAAGGCAGAAAAGATGTCACCGTTTTCTCCATGGCAATGGCAAATGTGACAGGCAATCCGAAAAGAACCATTGCTACGATTCTTACCATGGGGCTTTCCTGTGTATTGTTTGTAATTATCTCTAATTATGTTGGGAATATTGACACGGAGCACGAGGCGCGGATTGCAATCAACTATGGACAATTTGAGTTGCAGCTGGATTATTCCCAGAATTATGATGAAGCCTATTCGGAGAATAATCTGGACACAATCCTACAGAACAACCCACTGAATGATTCTTTGATTAAAGAAATCAAATCCATCCCCGGTGTAACGGATGTACTGACGAGAGAAATCGTCTCTGCAGATCTGAACGGAACAAAATTTCCGGTTGCAATCGTAAATCAAGAGGATTTTGAAATGATGCGTGGGGATGGCGATATCGGTTCCATGGACTATGCACAGGCTGTCAAAAACGGGGATGTTTTCTTTGGCTGGTCCATGTGGATGGAAGCTGACGGGTATTCTGCGGGTGCACCGATTACATTCAACTTTGATAACGGAAGCGGAACCTATACCTATCACGGAAAAATCGCAGGCTCCTTTGTAAGCGCGGACACTTATCTGGTCATTCCGGAAGAAGTATACCGCTCTGTAAATCCGAAAGGGACATCTTATGGATACCTGTGGGTGGATTGTGCTAAAAAAGATGTGGCATCTGTAGAGCAAAGCCTGAATGACCTGCTCTCCGATACTTCTCATATCAAGCTGAACACCTATCACGCAGAATTGCAAACCGCAGAATACGCAAGCCGTATGATGAAGCTTGGCTGCTATCTGTTCATGGCAATTGTCGGTCTCATTGGGTTTATGAATCTGGCAAACACCATGATCATCAATATCACCACGAAGAAGCAGGAATACGGTGTGCTGCAAGCGGTAGGCATGACCAATAAGCAGTTGAATCTGAGCTTACAAATACAGGGCTTGATTTTTACGGTTGGCACCATCTGCGTCGCACTTGCTGCCGGTCTGCCCCTTGGCTATGCACTGTTTTCCTATGCGAAGCATAATGGAATTTTTGGAATGAACGTTTATCACGTTCCTCTTATCCCGATTCTTGTTATGATTCTTCTGGTTGGTATTCTACAAATTGTGCTTTCCTGTGTTTTAAGCAGTAATCTGAAAAAGGAAACGCTGGTAGAAAGAAT
>CAVIFH010000143.1:0-5478 GCA_963641615.1 bacterium
GGGGGCTGTTTACGCTTTCTTGCCCCGCCAAACCTTTTCATAACAATTTAAAGGGGCTGTGAAGTCAAAAGCAAAAGTAAATTTTGCTTTTCTTCACAGCCCCAACCTAATTTTTTTGCCTTTGTCTCTACCCAAACTATTGACATAGAGCCAAAATTTATGTGTCTGATAGGTTCTCAAGACCCAAACGCGCCCTGCGGGAATCCCCACAGGGCGCTGGTTAAAAAATTACATATCAAAGGGTTCCATGGAAAGTACGGGATGTCCGACCTCGGTGAGGTAATTGAGCAGTGCCTCAGGATCTTCTGTGCAGATGGTCTCATCGGCGATCATGTCGGTGAAGTTATCCACATCGTACAGTTCCTTTGCAGCCGCATCCAGCTTGGAACGCATCTGGTCCTTCAGCATCTTCGGCAGCCATACAATACGTCCCAGGCCGCCCTCAGCGGCGATGAACTTCTTGGAGGCGATGAAGTGCTTGCCATGG
Organism: bacterium; assembly: GCA_963641615.1. Taxonomy (GTDB): domain Bacteria; phylum Bacillota; class Clostridia; order Oscillospirales; family Oscillospiraceae; genus Faecousia. The sequence goes on from CAVIFH010000143.1 coordinate 488, forward strand.
CCCATGAAGCCAGGAGTCTGAACGCCGCCGCCGGTCATGGAGGCCATTTCGGAGAATGTCATGCCCAGAGGCGTCATGCCGGCATGCTCACGGCAGGTGATAACAACGCCCATGGAGACAGGCTCTACGCCGCAGATGCATTCGAAGCAGCCGCAGGAGGTCATCGGATCCTGGAACAGGGAGTACAGCGTTACGCGCTCCAGCGCGCCATGGGAGTACTTGGCAACCGCCTCGTTAACGGACTCATAGGCGCCCAGACGCTCGTCGGTGCATCCGGTCTTCGGGACGATCTGGCACGGGCCGTTGGGATCAAGCTCCTTGGTGGCTTTGGCATCCAGCCAGGACACAGCGCCGCACAGGCCAAGACGCTCCGGGGTAACGATACATACGTGGCTGGGGGAGAATGCCTGGCACATAATGCAGGTATAGAACTGGTCAACAGACTCATCTGTCATGGAAGCCAGACGGGCATCGCGGCGATCGAACACTTCATTTGCAGCGGCGCGCAGAGCCTTGTTCTTTTCTGCATCAACTACGATCGTAACCTGGCAGCGGTCAACAACAGCCTCGAATTCGCTCTTGAGCTTGGCATACAGAACCTCGCCCAGATGCTTGAACTTGAAGCCTGCCTCAAAGTCCGCCTTGCTGATACGGATACGGATCATGTCGCGCTGACCGGTATGCATAACGCCCTCAATGCAGTTGATCCAGGAGTGAATCTTACGCTCCATAACGGACTCAAAGTCCGGCTGCATTGCCTTGCCCGCAACCTCAATGGTGTAGGACAGGGAAATCTTGGAGCCAACGGGAATGTCATCAATTTCCGGACCGTCGACGACGATCTTGTGGTCCTCTACCTCGCTGGCATCCTTGGTCTGCACAAGCTCGAAGCAGTCCACACGGGAGCCGTCTACTTCCACCTGCATATCGCCGCGGCGGATAATTTCGCCCTCGAAGGCGGAGGCAAAAGCAACAGGAATATCAATATTGGTAATCTTCAGCTTGATGTCGCGGGCTTCCAGAGAGGTTGCATTCCACTTGGAAATATCCAGCTGCTGAATGAGGGACTTCGGCACGCGGAACATATTCTCAGTCTCATTGGAAACGACCGGGAAGCCCAGGCAAATCGCGCCGGCGCCATAGGAAACCGTCTCATCAGACAGGGGCTTATATGCGTTGACAAACGCCTTGACGCGATCCATCGTGTACTTGGCAAGTGCCTTGAAATCACCGGGCTGAACGTTGCCGAAAATAAGGGCGGCACGCAGTGCAACGGAAACAACATGGATTACGCTCTGGGTATCCGGGCCCAAGGGGCACACACGGACATTGGTGCCGGTCTTGTAGCCTGCATCAGCAAGCTGCTTGCAGCACTCGCCGGTCAGAGTGACCAGAATGCCCTGGCCCTGATAGGACTTCACCAGTGCAATGGTATCGGCCGGATTCTCTGCGCCGCCGATGATGACGGCGACACCGGGGATATCGCCGGTAACCAGCGGCACGCCCAGCTCACGCACGAAGGCATCGGACAGGTGCCCGAGCAGAGGCTCCTCGTAGGGTGTCGCACCATGGATATACTTCAGTGCTTCCAAGAATTCCGCGCACAGAGCGGAGGCAATGCCGCTCTCGAATGCATCGTGCAGGCGGGAGTTGCGGGTCATTTTTGCCTTGATGGTGGCCATAGCCGCCTTCATTTCACCCAGGTTTGTAATCTTTTCGCCGGTCACTGCGTAGTAGCAGGGCAGGCTGTAAGCGGTGTCGGGGAAGGACACGCTCTCGCTCTCGCCGTACTGGGCGATTGCGTTATCAATGGCAGCGACCGTACGCTCATAATTGTAGTCGTTGCCGCCAAAAACTCTGTCAAAAAGTGTCACGGTTTTTCCTCCTAAATATCGTCACGATCCAGAATCGCTTTTATTTTCCGAATTTCCTCAATGGCTGCCGGGCAAAAATCGTAGGGTGACTTTCCCTGCCGGTCCGCATCCATAATTTCCGGATTATAGTGGATAAAGCCCAGGAAATCCTCCTCCGGAATGGAAGAGCGGATAAAATTCTCATCGCCTTCGTCACGGATTTTATTGGCAACCACGCGCACATGCTTCACGCCTAAGTCCTTTGCAAGGCGCTTGACGTTGCGATAGGTCTGCACAGAGCGGGCCCCCGGCTCAATCACTACGATGAACTCGTCCATATTGGATGCGGTTCCGCGCCCCAAGTGCTCCAGCCCCGCCTCCATATCCATAACGACCACATCGTTCTTGCGGTATGTCAGGCTCGCCAAAATCGCCTTCAGCATCACATGCTCCGGGCATACGCAGCCGCTGCCGCCCACATCTACCGTGCCCATTACCAGAAGCTTTACGCCGTTTACATCCCTAGCGAATTTCTCAGGGATATCCGCCACATACGGGTTCAGCTTGTAAAACTTATTGGACGGGTCAGCACCTGTGCGCTCCTCTACCAAGGTGCGCATTTTGGAGATGGGGACGATGGAATCTACTTCTTCCTGGCTCATCCCAAGAGCAAGTCCGAGATTTGCATCCGGATCTACATCGGCAGCAAGGACAGTGCGCCCCTCATCGGCATACAGCCGAGCCAACGTGGAGGCAAGCGTCGTTTTCCCAACGCCGCCTTTTCCGGTAACGGCAACCTTCATTGTGTCTGCCTCTTAGATTCCCAGAGCGGCGCGCTTCTGCTCAATGCGCTCGATCATCAGGTCGCCCAGCTTGTCAATGTCCAGCTCGACGGTGTAATTGGCTTCGACCCAATCCTTTACGCCGTGCTCGCCCTGCAGCAGGTCGGTCACTTCGGAGGAGCCCTTTGTATACGGGTCAACACCCAGGAAGGTATCAATGCCGGTTGCCACAACGTAGTTGCCGATGGACACTGCCTTCTCGGACATCCATTCCGGAGCGCAGCCCACAACGGGAACCTGAGAAATATTGATGCCCCAGTCCTTGGCAATGTCGGATGCCAGCAGCATCATACGGGAAATATCCACGCAGGAGCCCATATGCAGCACAGGAGGAATGCCTGCCAGCTCGCAGACACGCTTCAGACCATCGCCGCAGTATTCCTTCGCATTTACCGGATCCAGCAGGCCGGCCTTTGCCGCAGCCTGAGCGGAGCAGCCGGATACGATCACGACGATATCGTTCTCCAGCAGCTTCTTCATGAGCTCAATGTGTGCGGTATCCGGGCGAACCTTGGGGTTGTTGCAGCCGACCATGGCGACAGCACCGCGGAGGACGCCGGAATGGATGCACTCGACCAGCGGCTTTGTGGTGCCGAACTCGTCAACCTGAGAGTTGGCAACACCATCCAGAACCTTCTTGATTGCCTCAAGAGAATAGCCGACACGGGCATTCTGCTTCTGATTGGGGATATTTACAAGGCTCTGGTCACGATTCTTGAAGTTCTCAACAGCCATCTTTACGATTGCCTTGGCGTTTTCGCCGGCACTCTCAGCGGAGAACTGAATGAACTCGGAGTCAGGCATCCGGCAGATGGGAGAAGTGGTGATAAACTTGGTATGGAAGCACTTGGAGAGAGGTCCGAGTGCGGGGAAAATGCACTGTACGTCAACGACGATTGCTTCGCAGGCGCCGGTCAATACAACATTTTCCTGGCTCAGGAAGTTGCCTGCCATGGGAATACCGTGACGCATGGCGACTTCGTTCGCGGTGCAGCAGACACCGGCGATATTGATGCCCTTTGCGCCGACGCTCTTCGCCAGTGCAATCATTTCGGGATCATTTGCATAATAGACGATCATCTCGGACAGGCTGGGATCGTGGCCATGCACGATGATATTGACCATGTCCTTTTCCATGACGCCGATATTGGCAGTGGTGTCTACTGGCTTGGGTGTGCCGAACAGCACATCAGAGAACTCGGTGCCGGCCATGGAGCCGCCCCAGCCGTCTGACAGGCCGCAGCGAAGAGACTGACGAATCAGTGCCTCCGGCAGGGAGGAGTTGCCCATGTGGGTCATATGCAGCGCAGTTGCTACCTCGCGGTCAATGGCCCGGGGCTCAATGCCGGCGTCATGCCACAGCTTCTGCGTGTGCTCGGGGGCGCGCTTCAGGAAGCGCTGTGTGCCGAAGGGCTTGCCATACTCCAGCAGGGCCATTTCAGCAATCTCGTGTGCCAGGTCGTAGATGTCCTTACCCTCGGTCTCTACGCCCCATTCCTTGGCAATGCGGATAAGCTTCTCGGGATCCTTGACCTGATAGTTGCCGCCCTCTTTTGCCTGATAGAGGGTGTGGCAGATTTCACGGCCATGGTCAGAGTGGGTTGCGGAGCCGCCTGCTGTAAAGCGCAGAAAATTACGGCCTACGATACCATGAACGTCGCAGCCGCAGATACCGCGGGGGCTCTTGGGAGTAATGCGGCACGGACCCATGGAGCAGATGCGGCAGCAAGTGCCCTTCTCGCCGAAGCCGCAGTGGGGAGTCTGGTTCTTGACACGCTGCTGCCAGGAGTCGGCGCCAACCTTCTTGCCGTTTTCCAGCAAGGAATTTGTAGCAGCCTCCATCTCCTCGACAGTGGTCAGATATGCCCAATCCTTCAAAGTGATTTCCTCCTAAAAAGATATTCAAATGAAAAATCCGATGCAAAACATCAAATTGCAAAATGCACCAGCCTTATTCTACTAATTTCATCGCTAAAAGTCAACCAAAAGCTGGAAAGAACACAATAACTTTTTATCCCCCATCTATTCCGGTTTTGGCACAATAAAACCGGAGGGCACAGGTAGGGCAATAGGGTAATGACAAAGAAAAGACTGATATTCCGGGGCTTTCTGATTCAGCCGCAGAATATCAGTCAATGCATATTAACGATCAGGGCAGCACTGCACGCGGGCAGCGCTGCCTCCGCCTGATCAGGTATTTGAGAGAGAACCTTACGCCGCTTCTTCTGTGCCGTAGCTGCCGGTGACGGCGGCAAGGTAATTTGCATCACGCAGCTCCTGCTGATCTGCCAGGTAC
>CAVIFH010000144.1:0-5450 GCA_963641615.1 bacterium
CTCTACAGTATTGTGGATACAGCGGTGTCGCTGGCGCCGGTGCAGACCATGTATATCACCACCTTCGCGGCCCTGCTGCTTCTGATTCTCGTCAGCCTGGTGGGAAATCTGTACCTGGGGCGCTCCCTGGTGCAGCCCCTGAGCCAGTTCAGCCTGTACTTATCCGAGCTCCGAAAGGAGCAGACCCTGCGCTCGAAGCTGACCATCCCGCCGACCATCTCCGGCTGCATGGAAATTCAGGAGATCGAGGGGCGCTTTTCCGCGCTGCTGGAATCCATCGCGGCGCTGAATGCCGAGGTTCAGCAGAAATCCGAGGACCTGCACCAGGCTGAGCTGCTTCGCAAGGATATGGAAATCCGCAGCCTGCGCAGTCAGATCAATCCGCATTTCCTCTATAATACTCTGGAGCTGATCCGCGCGGATGCCACCATGGGGCGCATTGATCAGGTCTCCGCCATCACCGCCGCCATGGGAAAGTTCTACCGCTACTCCATCAAGGGCTCCCCCATCGTCACGCTGAAGGAAGAAATGGAGCATGTAAAGGCCTATATGACCATCCAGCAGGAGCGCTGGGGCGGGCGAATCTCCGTCCTGTACAACATTACGCCGGAGGCGGAGAGAGTGCCGATTCCCAAAATGATTCTGCAGCCGCTGGTGGAAAACGCCATTGTCCATGGTCTGGAGCCCGCCGGCGGGGGCGGCATTCTGTTCGTCGGGGCCTCGGTGCAGGGTCACGTTCTGACCATCTCCGTGCGTGACAGCGGCATCGGGATCTCACCGGAAAAGCTTCAGGAGCTGGAGCAGCAGTCGGAATCGCCGGACCGGGGCTCCATCGGCCTTGCCAACGTGCGCAAGCGTCTGCGTCTGCAGTATGGCAGCGCAAGCACCTTCCGCATCGAAAGCACCCCCAACGACGGCACCTGCATTTATTTAAGTCTGCCTGCAGAGCCCCTGTCCTGAGGCTCCGCCTGCCCCGGAATGAGGGAGAAGATGTCCTTCAGGACCCATACCTTCAGCTGGGCGCACAGCGCGAAGCCCAGCAGCAGCCACAGGATGAAGCTCCGGCCGAAGAAATCCGGGGCCAGCAGCAGCACCACCAGAGGCAGCGCGTCAATGGCCACAATCAGCACCGTGCGGGACAGGGCGGAAAAACTGAGCAGCAGCGCGTTTTTCAGCGTCCTTCCCAGCTTGTCCTCATAGCGGGCCGTCAGGCCAAAGGCGGTGGCGGCAACCCCCAGCCAGCACAGCCCCGCCAGGTAGAGAATGTATTTGACCAGAGCGTAGCCCTCCATCTGCCCCAGCAGCTGATAGTCCAGCAGCAGGATGACGCCGGCGGCTCCAAGGATCAGCCCCAGCAGTGTCCCCTGACGGAAATTCCGGCGGAACTCCCGGAAAAAGCGGCGGAAGGCGCCGCCGCCCTCCCGCAGAAACAGGGCCCCATACAGGGCGGTGACGGAAGCGCCAAGGGTAAATACGGGAACAGAGCACAGCAGGAAGCACAGGTTCAGCGCCATCAGCTCCGCGATATATCCCAGGAGCCGGACCACCGGCCCCTCCGGGTTGAAAATCGATTTCATACGACTCCTCCTTATTGCCTTTAGGCGGCACCGCACAATGAGGCAAGAGCGATCGCTGAGAGATTTTGCCTCAAGTTAAAGTTTGAAAAGCGCAGGGATACTGGGTGTATCTCAAGCTTTTCAAACTGAAAAATTGGGGTAAAAGATCCAGCAAGCGCCGCAGATGAATTGTGCGGTGTTGCCTTTAGTTTATCATGCCCTTTCACGGAAAGCGAGGAAATTTTTATGCTACAGGTTCTTCTGGCTGACGATGAGACCGCCGTTACCGACTCCATGCAGCGCAGCATTGACTGGACGGCACTGGATCTGCAGGTTGTGGCCGTGGCCACGAGCGGGCGGCAGGCCCTGGAATACATTCACAGCAGCCAGGTGGATATCGTCATCACGGATATCCGCATGGCGGATATGGATGGGCTTTCCCTGTGCCAGCGCATATCCCAGCTGAACCGGAATATCCAGACCATCATCGTCAGCGGCTTCGCGGAGTTTTCCTATGCCCAGAAGGCCCTTTCCTATGGGGTGATCGGCTACTGCCTGAAGCCCATTGAATACGGAGAGCTGACCCGCTATCTGCAGCTGGCCATTCACCGGCTGGGTCACTATCCCAAGAGCTCCAACTTTGACGATTTGCTGGATGCCCTCCACCGGGACGACAGCCAGGAGGTGCTGCACCAGCTCCGGCTCCACGGATTCAGCGCGAAAAGCTATTACCCCGCGGCCTCCTCCAGCAAATCCCCCGTGGTGCAGACGGGCAGGAATATCCTTTCCTTCCAGATGGGCCACAAGCGCTTCGGCTACCTCTCAACGGTTCCCATCGACCCGGAGCGCTTCCTGCCAAATTTCGAGCGGAGCCGCTGCAGGTGCCTGAGCTACTGCACAGAGGCCGTCCCTGTAGAGGACCTGGGGAATGCCATCAAGAAGCTGAATAACGGGGTCTTTCAGTATTTCTTCGACAGCTCCGCCAAGCTCAATACCCGCCTGGACGCCCCCGGGCGTATTCCCATGAGCCGGGAGCTGAACAAGGCCATGGCGGAGCGGGATACGGCCCTGCTCCTCCAGCTGCTGGGGGAGCTTAAGGAGTATGCGCCGGAGAAGCTGAGCCTGAGTGCCGCCTGGAATCTCTACGGCGCACTGGCCTCCAGCGAAGCCTATGGTCCCATTGCCGCCCTGGACGATCTGTACAGCCCGGAGCAGATGGTATTCAAGTTTGGCTCCTTCCGCAATATGATCGATACCCTTTGCAGCCGCATCCGGAATGCCCCCAGCGAGGCGGGCCCGGCCCGGCTATCCAACACGGCATTCCTCTATATGATCAAATACATCGACCAGCATCTTTCCGAGGACTGCTCCCTGCAGCAGCTCTCCAAGGAAATGAACATGACCGCCAACTACCTGGGCCAGGTTTTCAAGCGGGAAACTGGCAAACCCTACACCCAGTACCTCACCGAGCTGCGCATCGAGCGGGCAAAGGAGATGCTCCTCTCCGGCGACCTCTCCATCGGCGAGATCGGCACCAGGCTTGGCTTCAACGACTATTTCTACTTCCTGAAAACCTTCAAGCGGGTCACCGGCGTCACCCCCAAGCAATACCGCCAGGAGCAGTCCCTGGGCGGAGGGCTGCTGTTTACGGAATAGAGCGCAATTTTTCAGGGCAGCTTTGCAGGATTTGCAGCAAGGGCACCTGCATCGAAAAATACCGGAATCAGAAACGATTCCGGCATTTTTCTTGCTGTTTTCAAAAAGCTCAGCGTTTCAGGAATGTGCCCAGGATGCTCCTGCCCAGGGATGCCCCCAGGTTGCCCCCCAGCTTTTTGCCGAAGCTGCCCCCCAGGCTTCCTCCCAGAGTTTTGCCCACCTCGCGGCCGACCGTGCCGGCCACGGAATTTCCCACGCTGCGCACGCCGGAGCGAATGGCGCGCTGGCGGCGCTCTGCTTCCTTCTGCTCCTGCTTGGCCTTCTGTTCCGCCTGACGCTGGGCCTCCTTCTCCTGGGCAATGCGCTGCTGCTCCTGCCTGGCTTCCAGGGCGAGCTGATCCGCCCGGCGGGTCAGGAATTCATAGGCAGAGTCGGCATCCACCGCATTCTGGTAGCGCAGATAGAGGTTGTTCATCAGATATATCTGCTTGCGCTCCTCGTCGCTGATGGGGCCGAACATACTCTGCGGGGGCAAAATGGCGCACTTTTGCACCATGGTCGGAATTCCCTGCTCATCCAGCACAGAGATCAGCGCCTCACCGGTGCCGAGATTCAAAAGCGTCTCCTTGGTATCGAACTCCGGATTGACGCGGAAGGATTTCGCGGCGGCATTTACCGCCTTTTCGTCAGCGGGTGTATACGCACGCAGCGCATGCTGAATTTTATTTCCGAGCTGGCTGAGCACGCCATCCGGAATGTCACGGGGATTCTGGGTAACAAAGAAAATGCTGACCCCCTTGGAGCGGATGAGCTTGACAACCTGCTCGATTTTTTCCAGCAGTGCCTTGGAGACGCCCTTAAACAGCAGATGCGCCTCATCAAAGAAAAATACCATGCGGGGCTTGGCGGTGTCGCCCACCTCCGGCAGTACCTCAAACAGCTCCGAGAGCATCCACAGCAGGAATGTCGTATACAGGGAGGCATCATTCATCAATGCCCGGCAGTCCAGAATGTTGATCGTCCCCTGCCCTGCCTCCGTCTGGAACCAGTCAGCAATGTTCAGCGCCGGTTCTGTGAAGAACTGCTCACCGCCCTTGCTCTCCAGAGCGACGACACCGCGCAGGATGGAATTGATGCTTGCCTTTGCAATGTTGCCGTAGGATGCGGAATACTGTGCGTTGTTCTCCGCCACATACTGCAGCATGGATTTTAAGTCCTTTGTATCAATCAGGAGCAGGCCTTCATCATCCGCAATTTTGAAGACAATGGTAAGAATATCCGTCTGAGTTGCGTTTAACCCCAGCAGCCTTGCCAGAAGCAGCGGGCCCATTTCCGATATGGTCGTGCGCAGCGGGATCCCCGTCTGTGCGTACACATCCCAGAAAGCGACCGGAAATTGCTTATATTGGAAGCCGCATTCCCCCAGGCCGAATTTCGCAATGCGCCGCTGCATATCCTCACTGTCCGTCCCCGGACGGCAGAGGCCGGAAAGGTCACCCTTCACATCCGCCACAAATACCGGCACACCGGCATCGGAAAAGCTCTCCGCCAGCACCTTAAGCGTGGTCGTTTTGCCTGTTCCCGTGGCACCCGCAATCAGCCCGTGACGATTGGCCATTGCCGGCAGAACACAGACGCGCTCCTCACCGGCCTGCCCGATCCAGATTTTCCCGTCAAAATACATTTCTCTTCATCCTCCTCGTAAATCATTTGCCGATTCCCTTCTGGGAAAATTATAACATATGCAGGCAATTTTGCAATTCAAATCTATATAATTACACTATCTTTTCATTTGAATGTGTGCAAATCATATCTTGCCGCATTCTAGCTCCGTACCAAAGCGCCTCCTCGAGATGAAGCAGAGCAGTCGTCAGCGAATGCTCATGCCATTTTAACTGTGGTTGAGTTTCAATCATATAACCTTGTGCAGGCATCCCTTCGTGGGTTAATGTCAGGTACTTTAAAAACTGTTCTTGCAAAGGTACTTGTCATATGATATACTCAGTTAGTCAATTAAACAAATCGCAGCATTCACAGCAGCTCTTATTTTGCGATATTGTACAATCCATTCATGCTTTTGCAATTAAAACGTACACAATAAAATTCTATTATAGAAAAGGACTAAACACTTGAAGCAGACTTATTATGCCCACATTCGGTGTGATCAATCCGGTAACCATTACCAAACACTTGCCGAACATAACAGGGCCACCGCAGGATATGCTCAGGATGCCTTAA
>CAVIFH010000145.1:0-5413 GCA_963641615.1 bacterium
GGATATAACTGCTCGCAGGCAGTCGTCGTGGCATTTTGTGATGTTACCGGCTTGAGCCAGCGCAATGCCGCAAAGCTTGCCAGTTCATTCGGCGGCGGCATGGGCAGAATGCGGGAGGTCTGCGGAGCCGTCAGCGGTATGCTGCTGGTGGCTGGGATTTTATATGGCTATGAAACGCCGGGGGATGACGAGAGCAAACGTCGTCACTATCAGCTTGTGCAGGCGCTTGCCGGGAAATTCCGCGAAAAAGAGCACAGTATCATTTGCCGGGAAATCCTAAAAAATCCGCCATCCGACCCGAATCCGACTCCGCGCACGGAGGAATTTTACCGCAGCCGTCCCTGCGCGCGGCTGATTGCGCAGGCAGCAGACATCCTTGATGCATACATAAAAGAGCACCCAATCCCGGAGGATACACACGCATGACTTTTTTCCGGCTGTCCTCCACGATTTTTGAATTTGGCTAAAAATTAACTATTGACTTTTTTGAGAAACGGGGTATAATATGCACTGTTCCGTTTAGAGGATTTGTGTAACGGTAGCACACCGGACTCTGACTCCGTTTGCGGGGGTTCGAATCCCTCATCCTCTGCCAAGAGGCACCCAATTGGGTGCCTCTTTTTTATTATGGCATCACCGCCGGGGTCGCCAGCGGTGATGCCATGGTTTGCAGTTAAGAAAAGCGAAAAATCTTGCTGTTTGTTATTTTGTTATTTCCGCAAAAACCGGAATATGTTTTTCTTGTTTTCTTGGAAAAGCTGTGGTATAATCTCCAATAAAGATGGGTGTGCCTGCCCGCAATGTCAGGAGGTTTCTTTTATGAGCAAGATTGTGTGCGATATCTGCGGCACAACATACGATGATTCCGCAGGTGCCTGCCCCGTATGCGGCTGGAGCTCCGGCGACTCGCTGGATACTTCTTCCGCCGATATAAACGACATTCTGAACGACGATTTTAACCTGGATGAGGACGTGAATGGGGATGCCTCTGCCCAGAAGGGGAAGGCCGTTTTTGACTATGATGCCGTAAACGCGCATCGCCGCCCCAGGACGCAGCGTCCGCAGACCAATACGCCTGCTCCTGAGGAATCAGAGGACGACGATGAGGAGGAGTCCGGCTCCAATAAATTCCTTGTTTTCATTCTGGTGATCCTGATCCTCGCCCTGATCGGCGTCAGCGGGTACATTGCCTATACGAAGCTCTGGAAGCCCAACCAAATCGGCAGCAAGGATGAAGCGCCCCAGGAGACCATTGCGGCAGAGGTAGAAACCGAGGCTGCGGTGGAGGAGACTGTGACCCTCGAGACCGAGGAAACTGCCGAGACAGTGGAGACGGAAGCCACGATCCCCTGCACGGAGCTGAATCTCGTATCCAGCATGGATACGCTGACCTCCATCGGGCAGAACTGGCGTCTGCTTGTAAAATATTCCCCGGACGATACGACCGATAAAGTGACCTATTCCTCCGGCGATGAGAGCGTTGTCACCGTCGATGAATTCGGCCGCGTTACCGCAGTCGGTGCAGGGGAGACAGTCATTGCGATCACCTGCGGCGACCAGCGCATTGAAACCCCCGCGGTTGTCAGCCTGGAAGAGGAAGAAGCAACAGAGGCCACCGAAGGCAGCGGCTCCTCCGACACCTCCTCTGACAGCGTCATCAACGCGACCCCGAGCTCCAGCTCCGTACTGAAGCTGAAGAAGACGGATATCACCATCGGGCGCCGGGGTGTTTATGTCACGCTGGAGCTGGAGAACGGAATTGCCCCTGAGAACGTAAAGTGGTCCACCAGCGACTCGAGCATCGCGACCGTGTACAACGGCAACGTCACCGCCATCGGCAAGGGTACCTGCGTCATTCGCGCAGAGTATGACGGGCAGGTCGCCGAGTGCATTGTGCGCTGCAAGTTCTGATCTTTTCATCTGAATGTTTTCAATGCGGCGGCCCGCAGTCCGGGCCGCCGCGTTTTACATCACATAACCATATTAAGCAAGGAGAATATCTATGACGACTTTGTATGAAGGCGCATTTGCAAAAATCAACCTCACGCTAGATGTATTGGGAAAACGGGAGGACGGCTACCACAATATCAAAAGCATTATGCAGGCAATCTCCATTCGCGACGATGTGGAGATTGACATCGGCACTGGAAAGCCCTGGGCACTGGAGTGCTCCGCGGATGGCATCCCGACGGATGAATCGAACCTTGCCTGGAAGGCGGCAAAAGTCTACTGTGACGCGCTGAAAAAAGATCCGGAGGGAATCCATATCCGGATCCTCAAGCGAATTCCCTCCGGCGCGGGTCTCGGGGGCGGAAGCGCCGACGCTGCGGCTGTGCTGCGGGCTCTGAACAAGCATTATGATAATCCCCTGTCTCTCCCGGCTCTGGCAGAGCTGGGGGCGCAGGTCGGCAGCGACGTGCCCTTCTGCGTCTGCTGCGGAACCGCAATGGCAGAGGGGCGGGGTGAGCGGCTTCGTCAGCTTCCCGGCATGCCGGAGTGCGTATTTGTCGTGTGCAAGCCGGATTTCTCCGTATCGACTCCTGAGCTTTACAGGAAAATCGATTCCGTTGCGATTCCGAAGCGCCCGGATCACATGGCCATGGAGAGCGCCCTGCTTGCAGGGGATCTGGGCAAAATTGCCGACCTGATCTACAATGTGTTTGACCCCGTTGTCACCGCGGAGCATTTGGAAATCAACTACATCAAGTCCATTTGCAACAGCTATGGCGCCCTCGGAATGCAGATGACCGGCTCCGGCTCCGCGATATACGCAATCATGCCGAGCTTTGAATACGCTGCCGTCGTGTGCAATATGCTGAAGGACAACTATCCCAACGTCTTTATCGCGAAGCCGATTTGATTGAGGCTGCACCGCACATTCGTCTGCAGCCTTCACCTGGAATAATTTCAGCTTGATTTTGGGTGCGCGGATATAATGAAAGGCACAAATCAAGGCAAAGGAGATTATTCCTATGAAAATGAAACGTTTTTTGGCCGCCGGGACGGCACTTGCGATGATGCTTACTCTGGCGGGGTGCTCCGGGGGAACGCAGGCAGCTTCCGAAAGCACCAAGGCTGCGACTCAGGCTGCAGCCCAGACCGCAGCCACCGAGGCTGCGGCGGAGCTGGGGGAGATAAGCTTTGATATTTCAGAGCAGCTTCAGTACCTTGTGGATGAAAGCGTCATCTCTCAGGAGACCCTCGACGCCATCGTCACCTATATGGAGGAGAATGACCTTTCTCTCATGGATGGCATGGGGACCGGGCAGATGCCCGGCGGCAGCGCACCGGAGGGATTTGACGGCACGATGCCCGAGGGAATGCAGGGCGGCGATGTGCCGGCAAAACCGGATGGTGAGCAAAACGGCGATGCACCTGAAATGCCCAGCGGAGCACAGAATAGTGATATGCCCGAGATGCCCAGCGGAGAGCAGGACGGAGATGTGCCTGAGATGCCCAGCAGAGCACAGGACGGAGATGTGCCTGAGATACCCGGCGGCGGACAGAACGGCCAGATGCCTTCCGGCGACATGAAAATCTTCCTGTCCGAGGAGCTCCTCACAACGCTTTTGGAAAACAACGTGATCACCCAGAGCGACTATGACGCCATCACCGAATATCAGGAGAATCAGCACGCCGACGGCGGCAATATGGGCGGCGCCCCGGGGGGAAGCATGGGGGAGGCAGCTCAGAATATAAGCCATTCAGGCGCGACAGAGGTGACCTCCGCCCTTGAAACCACGGGTGAAACATACACCTCCGAAAAAAGCGACGAAAACGCCCTGCTTATCAACACCTCTGAATCTGTAAGCATCACGGACGCATCCGTCACCAAGACGGGAGACTCCGACGGCGGCGACAGCTGCAATTTCTACGGCATCAATTCCGGCGTGCTTGCTATGGGCGGCGCGAATGTGACGATCACAGGGGGCACGGTCACCACCGACGCGGACGGCGCGAACGGCATTTTCTCCTATGGTGGCAACGGCGGACAAAACGGCGCGGCCGGTGACGGCACAACTGTGAACGTATCCGATACGGCCATCACCACAACCGGTGACAACGCAGGCGGCATCATGACCGCCGGCGGAGGCGTCACAAACGCGAGCAATCTGACCATTGAGACATCCGGGCGCTCCTCTGCGGCGATCCGCACCGACCGGGGCGGCGGCACGGTCACCGTGACGGGAGGCAGCTACACAACGAGCGGCCTCGGCTCCCCCGCAGTATACAGCACCGCTGACATTACGGTTTCCGACGCGGCGCTTACCTCCAATCTCTCTGAGGGCGTGTGCATTGAGGGCAAGAACTCCGTTTCCCTCATCAACTGCACCCTTACCGTAAGCAATACTCAGTGCAACGGAAACGCGACCTTCCTCGATTCCGTGAATGTCTATCAGTCCATGTCCGGCGACGCGGACTCCGGCACCTCAAGCTTCACAATGACCGGGGGCAGCCTCGTAAGCCGGAGCGGCCATGTCTTCCACATCACGAACACCCATGCGGTCATTACGCTCTCCGGCGTAGAGATCACGAACGAGGACGCGGAAAATATACTCCTATCCGTGTGCGATGACGGCTGGAGCGGCGCGGAAAATCGGGGAGAGCTCGTATGCAATGGGCAGGTGCTCTCCGGAAAAATCCTTGTGGGCAGCAATTCCTTCCTCTCGGTAACGCTCTCAGGGGGTTCTTCCTTCACCGGCACGTTCTCCGGCGTCATCACAAACAGCCGCGGCGAATCCGTGTCTGAAGAAATCGGCGAAGTATCCGTAACCATTGACGCGGACAGCACCTGGACGCTTACCGGGGATACGTATATTTCTTCCTTTACCGGGGACGCTTCACAGATCGTCTCCAACGGCTATACTCTGTATGTAAACGGGGTCGCTCTCAGCGGAACCAAGTAAGGGCAACACCGCAGAATTCGCCTGCGGCTCTTGCCTCATTATGCGGTGCTGCCTAAAGCATCCCATCTGACCTTATGAAAGCAGGTTCTTTCCGTTACGGAGAGAGCCTGTTTTTTCCCTCTGCGGCGCCTACGGAAGGGGCAAATGATCCATTCTTGTTCAGATATCAGATCATGACAAAAATGAAACCTTTTTAGTTGACGAAATGTGCATTTTATGGTATTTTTTAGTGTGTGTTTCCTCATCTATGATGCAATCCAACAAATTGGGAGTTTTTTAATGGAACAGGCCAGAACATTTTGCATGCTGAACGATTCCTTTCCCCCTGTCATTGACGGAGTCGCGAACGCAGTTAAAAATTACGCTGATATGATCTGCCAATCGGGTGAAAGCACGGTGGTCGTTACCCCCTCCTATCCCCAGAGCGATGACTCAGCGCTGCCGTACCCCGTCATTCGTTATCCGAGTCTGGATTTCCGGAAAATGACCGGGGGCTACACCGCGGG
>CAVIFH010000146.1:0-5360 GCA_963641615.1 bacterium
AACATGATACGTGAGGAGCTTGAAAGGAAAATGGGGTACAGCGAATAAGAAATAAGAAAATCTCCTGCAGGGAGATTCCCCACAGGAGAAAATAGATCTTCAGGAGTGTTCCTGATATTACTCTATCAGGCTTCCGTCCGGGTGGAACAGGGGAAGCTTTTCAAGATAGACGATGTCAGGGCGGTTTTGCGCGTCACCCTCGGCAAGAATTGCGGTTTTTCCGCAGATAATACCGCCGGCCTTTGTTACAAGCGCTTCCAGCGCAGCCATGCTTTCTCCGGTGGAAATGACATCATCCACAAGAAGAATTTTCTTCCCCTTCATCATGGCGGCATCGGCACCATCCAGGTAAAGCCGCTGCTCTTTTGCTGTTGTAATAGAGTTCACACTGACGGAGAAGATATCCCGCATATACAGCTTCGGGCCCTTGCGTGCCAGAAAATATTTGCTGTCGCCGGCCTGCCGTGCCATCTCGTGTGCGAGGGGGATTCCCTTTGCTTCTGCGGTGATGAGATAGTCGTATTCCGGTACCTTTGTGAGCAGCTCCTTGGCACAGGCAACTGTCAGCTCCGGATCACCGAAAATAACGAAGCCGGCAATGGAGAGATTGTCATTCAGAGGACAGATCGGAAGATCCCGCTCCAGCCCGGCAATGCGCATATGATAGAACATGATAAAGACTCCTTAAAATGCTTTTTTCTTCAATACTATATCTTTTCCCTCAAAAAGTCAAGACTTGCGGCCGGGTACAGTCGGAATTACGCCACGGTTGGAAACTGCCGCGCTCGGTTCAATTTCTCCGGCGGCTGTGAGTGCCATTTTTGTAAACACGGGGCCTACCAGCTCATAAATCAGCACGCAGAACAGGGTGATGTTGCGAATCAAAGCGCCTGCTTCACCAAATTGTGCGGCAACAGTGACGGACATGCCAAGCGCCACACCCGCCTGCGGCAGAAGCGTAATGCCGAGATATTTGCAGATGGTGTCCTGGCAATGAACGGCTTTTGCACTGAAATGTGCTCCGAGAATCTTGCCGGCAGAACGCGCAAGGATATTTACGACACCGATTCCGATGACGGCCGCGCTCTGGAATACCCGCAGATCAAGCTCCGCACCGCTGAGTACGAAGAAAAGCACAAATACAGGTGCCGTCCAGCGATCGGTACGATACATGATTTCTTCGGAGAAGTCGCACAAATTGCAGAACACGGTTCCGCACATCATGCACACAAGCAAAGAGGAGAATTCCAGCTCCGCACCGCCGCCAAACTGGAACGTCAGCTTGGAAAGTGCAGTGCACATAAACACGAAGCACACGGCGAGGCTTAAGCGCTTTGAACGGGAGTGGAAGTATTGCTCCAGGTGACTGAAGAGCCAGCCCATCAATGAGCCTAACAGAAGTGATGCGACAATCTCCAGCAGAGGATTTACCAGAATGGATACCAGGCTGATGGAGCCGCTGATCAGTGCCTTCGCGATACCGGATGACACGGCAAATACCATCAGGCCGACTGCATCATCCAGTGCAACAATGGGCAGCAAAATAGATGTCAATGGTCCCTTGGCCTTGTATTGGTTGATAACCATAATGGTCGCTGCGGGAGCAGTTGCAGTTGCGATCGCTCCCAGAATCAGGCAGGAGGACACCGGCAGAATATCATTGCCAAGCACCAGATGCAGCAAATACAGGCTGATATCTACTAAGGCAGTGGCGGTGAGTGCCTGCACAATTCCGATGACGGTAGCCTGCTTGCCAATGTGCTTCAGTTCCTCCAGGCGAAATTCATTGCCGATTGAGAAAGCGATGAATCCCAGGGCAATATCACTGACAAGTCCCATTTCTTCGACAAAATCGAAAGACTTAAAGCCAAGACCCGGGATGCCGATGGCACCCAATGCCAGAGGGCCGACAAGGAGACCGGCAACGAGGTAACTTGTTACATCAGGTAAATTAAATTTTTTCGTCAGCCGCGTGAGCAGAAGCCCGGCCAGCATGGCGATGCCGATTGAAAGAAGATATTCCATAATAAAAAACACTCTCTTTGCTTGAATTTACCGGAAGATATACATTTTCCGGTTCACAACCAAGCTATTATAGCATTGTTTTGAATGGATGCAACAATTGATTCAAACAAGTTTTTTTGAGAAGAACTGGAAAAAATTGTTAATTTTTCACCTGCTTCGCCGGGCAGTTCCCAGGTGTAAAGTGAAAATTTTATTCTATTCCGGGTGGTACAATTTGGGTGAATTTGCTTTCTGCAAACGCAATCCTGAGTTGCCGACGGGGAGGCTTTATGTTATAATAACACGAAAAAGCATACTAAGGCATTGCCGCCGGGTTTGCATGCGGTGCTGCCTAAAAAGAGGAACAGTTATGACGTCAAAGGAAATCAATATCGGGCAGACGGAAATCCGAAAAATACTTGGTGCAGCCAATCCGGATGCCGCGCTGCTGTATTTATACATCTTATCCGGGAATTCGCCTGATAACGCACAGCAAGAGTTGCATATTACGGCATCCCGCCTGACCGTCGCCATGGCGACACTGCGCCAGCTGGGACTTTTGCCGGAGAAACAGCTGCCTGTATTTCAGCCGGGAGAACGTCCGGCATATACGGAAGAGGATGTTTTGAAGGCATCGCGGGATATGTCTTTCCGGGGACTCTATGAAGAAATAGAGCGGCAGCTCGGGCGAAATTTAAATACGGAAGAACTGAAAATTATTCTGGGCTTTACCAGATATTTGGGGCTGTCTGCCGACGTGATTTTGCTGCTCGTCCGCTTCTGCTGCGAGAAAGCGCATCGGCGGGGACTGAGCAGCCGCCCAAGCCTGCGTGCTATTGAAAAAGAGGCGTATTTCTGGGCGGAAAACGGTATAGATACCCTGGAGGAGGCGTCTGCATATATCCAAAATCAGAATTTCCGTTATTCAAGGATCCATGGAATTATGGAAATTCTGCAGATCCATGGGCGGGCGCTGACAAAGCCGGAAGAAAAATACGCACAGGGCTGGCTGGACAGCGGCTTTGAGGACAGCGCAATTTCCCTGGCATACGACAGAACGTGCCTGAATACCGGTGGGCTTAACTGGGCATATATGAACAAAATTTTGCAGCGATGGGCAAAGCAGGGTCTTACATCTGCAGAGGCAGTTGAAAAAGGCGAAAGCAAAGCACCCCCCAAGGGTGCATCCGGTCAGCTCGGACAGGCGGAGATGGAGGCCATCCAGCGTATATTGCGGGAGGAATAAAAAATGCCGTACAGCAATGAAATTGTGCAGCGTGCCAGAAACCGATTGGCGCAGGCAAAGGAAGACAGAGAGTCTGAAAATCGCCAGCATCTTGCGCAGGCCTACGCAAAGGTTCCGAGAATTAAGGAAATTGATATTCTCCTTCGGCGCACAATGGTGCAGGCAGCGCAGGCGGCTTTTCTGCAGGGCACAGACGGAAAAGAGCTTTTGGAAAAAGCGAGGATTCAAAATCTGGAGCTGCAGCAGGAGCGTGCGCTGCTTGCATATGAGAATTTCGAGGAAGGGTATCTGGACGAAACTCCAATCTGCGAAATCTGCGGCGGCACGGGCTACATTGGCTCCAATATGTGCGAGTGCCTGCGGGAGCTATGCCGGCAGGAGCAAAAGAAGGAAATTTCCGTCCTTACGGGAGGCAGGGAGAGCTTCAGCCAATTCCGCTTGGATTACTACTCAGATCAAATAGATCTCAAATACGGCGCAAGTCCCAGGGCAATTATGGAGCGGAATTTTCAAAATTGCCGCAAGTATGCAATGAACTTTTCAACGAATTCCGGAAATATGCTTTTTGTCGGCGGTACAGGGCTGGGAAAAACCTTTCTTTCCGCCTGCATTGCAAGAACTGTAGCGGAGCGAGGCTATAGCGTCGTGTATGAAACGGCGGGGCATTTGTTTTCCAATATGGAGCGGGCAAAGTTCGGCTCTGACGAAGAAGCAAAGAGACAGATTTTCAGGTATAACAGCTGTGATTTGCTGATCCTTGATGATCTGGGCACGGAGATGCCGGGACAGTTCGTCACCGCTTCGCTTTACGGGCTGCTGAATGACCGGATCCTTCTTAACAAGGCAATGGTTATTTCCACCAACTTAAATGTGGACGAAATTTCGCATCGTTATTCTCAGCAGATATCCTCCCGGCTTTACGGCAGCTTTACGCGTCTGACATTTGTGGGAGAAGACATCCGTGTATTAAAGAACCGAGGCTTATGATGACGGGAATATTATTCGATCTGGACGGGACACTGCTGAATACTCTGGATGATTTAGCGGATGCGGTTAACCACACACTTTGTACATTCGGGTATCCGGTGCGCAGTACGCAGGAGATTCGCTGCTTCGTCGGCAATGGGGCAGCACGGCTTATGCAGCTTGCCGTTCCCCAGGGAGAAAAGTGGGGGGAGCCCCTTGCGCAGTTCCAGAATTATTACCGGGAGCATTGTCGGCAAAAGACAGCGCCGTATCCGGGCGTTTGCGACATGCTGAAGAAGCTGTCCTCCCGCCCAATTGCAATTGTGTCCAACAAGCCGGATGCGGCTGCAAAAAAACTGTGCGCGTTTTATTTCCCGGGAATTTATACGCAGGGAGAGCGGCCGGATTGCCCGCGAAAGCCCGCACCGGATATGGTACGCGCTGCAATGGAGCATATTCAAGCCGACAGCTGCATTTACGTGGGAGATTCTGAGGTGGATGTATTAACCGCAGCCAACGCGGGAGTACCTTGCCTGAGCGTTTTGTGGGGCTTTCGAAATGAACAGGAAATTCGGCAGGCAGGGGGCAGGTATTTTTGCAGCGATCCTATGCAGCTGCCGGATCTGCTGGAAACCATGATTGAGGAGCTTGTGGAAAATGGCAAATGAATTTTACGCGCTGCTGAGCAGAATGCGCTACATTACCCGCTGGGGACTGATGCGCAATACCTTTTCCGAGAATATTCAGGAGCACAGCCATCAGGTTGCGGTGCTTGCTCATGCACTGGCGCTCATCCGGCGTGATATTCTGCAGCTTCCCGCGCCGGATCCGAATCGCTGCGCGGTGGCGGCCCTGTACCATGACGCCTCCGAAATTCTCACCGGAGATCTGCCTACGCCAATCAAGTATTACAACCCGGAGATAAAAAATGCTTACAAGCAGGTGGAGCGTATTGCGGGCAACCGTCTGCTGGATATGCTTCCGCCGGAGCTTCGCTCAAGCTATGAGCCTCTGGTGATGGAAAGCGATGAGGAGCTTCTGCCGATCGTAAAGGGAGCGGATAAGCTTTCTGCATATATCAAGTGCGTTGAAGAGCAGAAAGCAGGCAACACGGAGTTTGACTCAGCGGCGGATGTCACCATGC
>CAVIFH010000147.1:0-5348 GCA_963641615.1 bacterium
CCTGCGGACGTGAGTGCCGCAGAAGAATTGGTGACCCCATCGGAAGAAAATGAAGTTCCGGAGTCTGACGCGTCTGTGCAGAGAGGCGGCGCATTTTCACGGCACGGCAGTGATAAAAAAGCAGACGCTCCCGCCGCCTACCATGGAAGATTTTCATCAAAGCAGAAGCAGCCTGTATCGGATGGTGCTCCGGCGGACCTTCCTGATGACGGCGCCACAGAAAGCGGATCGCAGGATGTGCCCGCGTATTTCCCGGAAAATACCTATCCTGACATACCTGAGGCAGACGCTCTGCCGGAGACAGCCGCGGAGCGGCGCAAGAATCTCCGTGCCGTGAAAAAAGGGCGCCCGCGCCGCAGGAAGGGCGAGGGCCTGTTCGGCATTCCGAATATTCTCGCCACCGGCGTATGGGTCGCACTCACGCTGATCATCGGCGTTACCCTGGGACGCATCGTGTGGGTCTGCGCCTCCGAAATTCTGGCATTTGGGCGGGAAGACAGAGCCGTAACCATCACCGTTTACGAAACCGACACCATTGACGACATCACGAGGAAGCTCTCAAAGGCAGAGCTGATTCACTACCCCGGACTGTTCAAGCTGTATGCAAAGTTTGCCGTAGATGACGGGGATATCCAGGCCGGCATCTGGGACCTGAATACCAAGTACGACTACCACGCCCTGGTAAAAATGATGTCCCCCTCCTCCACGAGGAGCACTGTAAAGGTCATGATCCCGGAGGGCTACAGCTGCCGCCAGATTTTCGCGCTGCTGGAGGAAAATAAGGTATGCACGGTGCAGGATATTGAGAGCTACGCAGCCTCCGGTGAACTGGATGACTACTGGTTCCTGGACGGCGTAACAAGGGGTGACCGCTACTGCCTGGAGGGCTTCCTGTTCCCGGATACGTATGAATTCTATCAGAACGATTCCCCCAAAAATGTTCTGACCAAGATGCTGAATAACTTCGACACCCGCTTTGATGAAAGCATGCGGGGCAAGATACAGACGCTGAACACCCACCTGACATCTCTGATGCAGCGCGGCGGAAAATCCCAAGATTACATTAACAGCCACCAGTTCACCGTGCGGGATGTGGTCATCGTCGCATCCATGATTGAGAAGGAGACCTCCAGCGCAGAGGAAGGATACACCATTGCCTCGGTTATCTACAATCGTCTCTTCTGCTGGGGAAGCAATCCGGCCTATCTGAATATTGACGCTACTATCATTTACGCGCTGGACGGAAAAACGGACCTGACCGCCGACGATCTGCGCGTCGACAGCCCCTACAACACCTATACAAACGTTGGCCTGACCCCGGGACCCATCTCCAATCCGGGCCTCACAAGCCTGCTGGCAGCGCTGGAGCCGTCGGATACAAATTACTACTATTATGTACTGGATCCCTCTGCCGGAAGCCATGTGTTCTCCTCCACGCAGGAAGAGCATGAGGCCAACCGCGCACGGCTGGGGGAATAACAGATGAAAAAATTAGAGCTGCTTTGCCCGGCGGGTGACGCCGAGCAGCTGAAAATGTCAGTCGAATACGGAGCAGATGCCGTATATCTGGCAGGCACGAGCTTCGGCATGCGCTCCTTCGCGGGGAATTTTTCCCCGGAGGAGCTTCCGAAGGCCGTTGCATATGCCCACGCAAACAGGGTAAAGGTTCATGTTACCGTCAATACCATGCCCCGCAATGACGAAATTGCAGCGCTTCCCGCCTATCTGGAGCAGCTGGAAAGCGCCGGCGTTGACGCGCTGATCCTTGCGGACCTGGGGGCATTTACCCTCGCGGGGAAATACGCGCCCCACTGCCAGCGGCACATCTCCACGCAGCAGTCCGTTGCCAACTACACATGCGCACAGTCATGGTTCGATCTGGGGGCGCAGCGCGTGGTGCTGGCAAGGGAGCTGAGCCTGAAGGAAATTGTGGAAATCCGTCAGAAAGTATCTCCGCAGCTGGAAATTGAAACCTTCGGCCACGGGGCCATGTGCGTCAGCTACTCCGGCAGATGCCTTTTAAGCAACTATATGACCGGGCGGGACTCCAACCGGGGAGAATGCGCCCAGCCGTGCCGCTATCAATATGCCCTGGTGGAGGAAAAGCGGCCCGGGGAGTACTTCCCTGTCTTTGAAGATGAGAAAGGGACCTATATTCTTAATTCCCGTGATATGTGCACCATCGATCACCTGAAGGAGCTCATGGATGCGGGGATCGACTGCATCAAGATTGAGGGCCGCGCCAAGTCTGCCTATTATGCCGCCATTGTGACGGGAGCCTACCGCCACTGCATTGACGACTGCTTTGCCGGAAATCCCATTGATCCGGTCTGGCGCGATGAGGTAGAGCACATTTCCCACCGCGTCTACTCTACCGGGTTCTACTATGGTTACCCCGGCCAATATACCGATAACTCCCGTTATATTCGTCAGTGGCAGATCTGCGCAATTGTCATCTCCTGTGACGAAAAGGGCAGAGCGCTGTGCACCCTGCGCAATAAATTTCGCACCGGAGACGCGCTGGAAATTGTGGGGCCAGACCTTCGTCCATTCTCCGTAATTGCTTCCGAACTGGCAGATGAGGACGGCACCCCCATTGACGAGCCGAAGAATCCGCAAATGAAATTTTTCATGCAGCTTCCGAAGCCGGTTCCGGCTGACTCCATCATCCGCAGAGCCGTGGATTTGTCCCCAAAATAAAACGAGGCACCCCTTGCGGTGCTGCCTGAAAACAGCTGCTGCCATCATCGTGGGGCAGCTGTTCCTGCTTATGCAAAGGAGTGAATCTTTATTTCCTACCAAAAGAACCCGGGTGCGGCTTCCGGAAGAAACGAAAAAAAATACCGTCAGAAAAAGCTGGTGCTCGGCTGTGTCCTTTCCGCTCTGCTCCTGATTGCGCTGATGGCGGTGCTGATTTTCGGCAGCAGAGTACCGCAACCCATTGAAGGCTCTCAGCCTGCCGCTTCTGCCGTCACTGTCCCCGCGGAAACAGAGCCGACTGCTGCAGCAGAGGCAGTGATTCCGGATGGGGTAACCATCGCCGGCGTTTCCGTCGGCGGCATGACTGCGGCGCAGGCCGCAGATGCCGTAAAAGCATCCGTCACCGATCCGTTCGAAAACGAGAGCATGGTCATCACAATCGGAGGCGGTTCCTTTACGATTTCCCCAGGGAACGCCGCCGCGGTCCTTGATATTTCCGCCGCCGTCAGCACCGCCTTAAGCGGCACCGAAACGGAGATTCCTCTGTCCGTAAGCGTCGATAAATCTGCCGTTGAATCGCAGCTTCGCAGCTTTTACGATACTCTCGGCGGCATCTATGTTCCGTCCGGCTATTATCTTGCAGGGGATGCGCCGGATATGGACACCCAGGAGGGCGAGTGCCAGACGCTGGTGCTGAATCAGGGCACTGCCGGGCGCATTGTGGACCTGCAGAATGCCATCGACCAGGTAGTGCTGGCTTATACCCAAAAGGTTTTCACTGTCACGCTGGATGCCCCCGGCGATGAAAAGGAACCCGCTGCGCTGGACTTGGATAAAATTTACGCCCAGGTATCTGTGGCGGCACAAAATCCGAGAGTCGACCCGGATACTCTTGAGGTCATACCGGGTAAGGACGGCTACGGATTTGATGTTGATGCCGCAGCACAGATGCTGAGCAATGCAGAGGACGGAGAAGCTGTCGAAATTACGATACAGTTTTTCGCCCCGGAGGCGAGCGAAGAGGACGCATGGTTTCAGGATACCCTCGGCTATTATAAAACCGAGTACTCCGACAATGAAAACCGCACCCACAATCTTGAACTTGCCTGCGAAAAGCTGAACGGAATCATCCTTCAGCCCGGCGAAACGCTCTCCTATAATGATACCCTCGGGAAGCGGACAACCGAGGCCGGCTACCTCCCTGCCCCCGCCTACTCCGGCACCGAGCTCGTGGATGAGGTCGGCGGCGGCATCTGTCAGGTCTCCTCAACCCTTTACTTAAGCTCCCTGTTCGCGGAGCTGACGATTGTCGAGCGCAAAAATCACGGCTACCCCGCGAACTACATTCCCCTGGGACTGGACGCCACCGTCAACTGGGGAACCACAGACCTCAAGATTCGAAACGACTATGATCTTCCCATAAAAATTCTGGCTGAGGTTTCTGATGGCTATGTGAAGGTGCGCATCATGGGGGTAGAGCGCAGGGATTATTACGTAAAGATGGAATACCGGGTGGATGACCACCCCTCCTACGCGGCGGCCTATCGCTGCAGATACAGCCGTGAAACGGACGAAGAGATTTCCCGGGAGCTGGATCACACGTCAACCTACCTGGAAGAGGTATGGTGCTGGCCCGGATACGCGGAAAACGCCGCAGATGACCCGACATAGGAATTAAAAAAACGGCACCTTTAAATTGCACCCCGTTTATCGGGCAGTATGACGCTGCCTGACAAATGGGGTGCTGTTTTAAGCAGATATGGAAGAGCGGCTCACACTTCGTCAGTCAAATTGTCTGTCACTTCTCGAGCCACAACCAGGAACCGCCCGTTATCCACATGATAGGCACAGGTTACCAGGGTTACAAGTTTGTCTCCGTAGCTTGCGGTTACACCGGTGTCGTAAAGCGCATGCTCCCGGAAATAGGAAATTGCTTCATCAAAGTCTTCCTGATCCGCTGCATCAATAAACTGATAAAATTTAAAATGTTCCTCGTTTTTGAAATATACCCGGTCATATAGAGCCGCAAGAACCTCATATGTTTTTTCTTCATATAAGGTGGATATCCGGATCACCGGATGCTCCTGCCAGAAGCTTTCCTGCTCATAGGACAAAAGTGCCCGGAACATTGTTCCGTTTTGCATATTATGACCGTAAATCAGCAAATTGTCGCTGACCGGGTCCAGACTGCAGCTGCCGTCTATAAACGGCAGACCGCCCACGCTGAAATCTCCGTTAAAATTCTTATGCAGGTACTTTTCCGAATCCTGCGGTGTATACATCAGAGGATAATCTATTTTCGTCCCCTCTATTTTGATCCATCCGACCATATCCGGGTTTTTTGACGCGTCCTCCGCCAAATTGGGAAGAATCACAGGTTCCGTTTCCGTTGGGACTGTTTCTTCTGCTGCAGCGGCTGTCTCCGCAATTGTTTCCGCAACAGTTTCCAATGAAGCAGACGGTTCAGGCAAGGCCATTTCTTTCTCATTGCTGCCCCCCAGGAAAAGCATCAGCACCGATTCGCACGCAAGCAGAACTGCAGCCACCAGCAATGCCGGAACCAAGCGAACTCTGCGGCGCTTCTTTTTTGCGGAATATTTTCCGATTTTTCTTCGCATTCTTTCGTCCTCGCTGTATTACACAAATGG
>CAVIFH010000148.1:0-5313 GCA_963641615.1 bacterium
CGGCATGCCTCCATGGTCTGCCGGAAGGTGTACGCGTCCATTCGCGGGTTGGGCTTGAAGGCCAGCAGGTTGTACAGCGGATGCTCCACCGCGTCCCGGTAGCCCTGGGTCAGCTTGATGTTCATGCTGGCAATGGTGTTGCTCAGCAGGCTCACCGCACCGAAGATGGCTTCGCTCCCTTCTAGGGAGTGGTCGCCCCTGGGCTTCCATAGGGAGCTAGGCCAGGTTCTTGCCGCGGGTCTTGTGGTCACCGCCGTGCTTTTCTTTTTGCGGTCAAATGGCCACATGTCCCTCACTCCTTGCTATTGGTTTCCGTTTCCTTGCCTTCCACCGCCGCGGCATCGGTCATGCCCTCGCCGATGATGTAGGCGATCACCGTTGCCCCCGCCATGATGATTGATCCCACCTGGGTGGCGGTTTCCTCCGCCGTTCCCAGGGCAACAATCAGCATGGTGATGAACGATACCACCGCCAGCCAGAATTTCCGGCTTGTCAGCTTTCTTTTCACGTCTTCCCAGCTCATGTTTCCTTGCTCCTTTCCTCACAGTTTGATGTCATAGAACATAATATTGGCTTCAATGGGCTGTGCATCGTTGACCGGGCACCGCCGCATCCACACCGTGTGGGCGTCCAGCAGTGCCATAAAGGCGTCGATTTTCCGATACTTGTCCATCTTCACCGGCACCCAGTTTTCGTTATCCCTGGTCTGGTAGTCTTTCCGCAGTCGCACGTTGTTCAGGTACCACTCGAAGAGCCGGTTCTGGTTATGCACAATCTTGCCATCCATGAACCTCTCCCGCAGATCCTTCATGGGGGCATTGAGCGTCAATGCGCCCTGGCGCACGGCATCGCAGGTGAACACTGGTTTCCCGTCTCCCCGCCAGCTGCTCAGGGAGCGCACCAGCAAGGTGGCGTTGGCCGGGTCATAGCCAATGCTCCGGATGTCGAAGACCTCCGACCACTTCTCAAACCATTCAATCAGGTATTCCTGCTTGATGTACTCCCCGTCAATGATGGTCAGCAGGCCTTGCATGGCGTAGCCGTAGTAGTCCAGTCTTTCCGCGTCCCGCTCTGCCACCGCCTTTGGCACGAAGGTATGGGGGATGATGAGAAACCGCCCATCATCCAAGGGCACCTCCAGGCACACACTGGTGTGGTCGCCGCTCACCGAGATGTCGAAGCCGCCGAAGGCTTCCCGCCCCCGGACGCTCTCCAGATCGATGATGTCTTGATTCCGCTGTACCAGCTCCCAGTCTAGGTAGCTGGCCTCGTCCACCTTGGTGAAGATGTCTAGCTGTTTGGTCAGGAAGTCGCCTTTCAGTGCTGGCACCTTTTGTGCCTCTCGCCAGCTGTATTCCAGGTCCTCCAGCTTCAGCAGCACCCCCAGGGACGGGTTGGCCTTGATCCAGGCGGAACTGTCGCCGGGGTCGTCCTCGTCATCCAGTTCAAAGATCATGGGAAAGAATCGATCCGCCGTCATGGGGTCGCCAATGCCCTTTAGTGCCTCGTCCGCAATCCGGTATTCGCTTACCAGCACGCCGTCCAGCACTCGCCCCATGGTGGAGATCATCACCAGTAGGGGGTTCCGTGCTTTCTTCATGCTTCTCTGCATCTGCTGGACAAGGTCATAGGTGCGCATTTCGTGGATTTCATCCATGGCAGCCATGGTCGGCCGCAGACCGTCCACCCGCCGCGCGTCAGCGGAAAAAGCTTGCACCACCCCATCCGGGGAAGGATTCCGCCCTTGTCTCTGCCATCCGTCATTGAAGTAATTCAGCTTACCCCGCAGGGCTTTGAACTTGCTGGATAGGGCAGGGGATTCCGTGACCATGCGAATGCAGTCGCTCACCAGGATGCCCGCTTGCCTCTCGCTGTTGGCGAAGACGTCCACCTCTGGGTTTCGTGCCCCGTCCTGGCAGGCGCAGTAGATGGCCATGGCGGCCACCAAGGGAGTCTTGCCGTTGCCGGATCCAACCACGATTAGCGCCTTTCGGTACCGTCTTAACCCCTGATGGTCCACCCAGCCGAAGATATTAGCCATGGCGAAGCACTGCCAGGGCATAAACGTCAGCTTGTCGTAGTCGCCTGTTGGCCGCATGAACTTCTCCGCAAATCGGATGGGCTTGCTGGCCATCTCCCCGTCGAATACCCAGGGGAAAGTTTCGCTCGTCTCTTTTTCCAGATCGCTGTAGAATCGGTCAACCAGCCGGTGCACCTTCTTGCACGCTTTGATGGTTCCATCCCTTACCCCGGCGGCATAGTCCATCACGCGTGGGTCCAGCTTGTCGGCATTAATAATCGTCAAGGTCTTCCTCGTCCGGCTCATTGTCCGCCGTCTTTGCTTTCTTGCTTTCCGGGAAAAGCTCATTCAGCAGTCTAGCGGAGGAGGCCGTGCACTTTGTCAGCACTGCTACCGCCTTGCTTTCCTTGGGCATTTTCTGCCCCCGGCTGGTGTTCGGCTCAAAAATGCCGATATCCTCAATGACTTTGGCCGCCCGAAGTCTGGCATACTCCACGCTTTCCCAGGCTTCCAGCAGTCGTTTTTCCTTGATGCCGATTCTTGGCAGTTCCGCCGCGATTTCTTGGGCGTTCTTGGCTGCCTCTTCCTTCAGTCGATCCTCCTGCATAGGTTCCTCCTGTCACTTCAGCACAACCACCCGTAGCCCCGTTGTGTCCGTGCTTTTGTCTTTCGGCCGTCCTTTTTCCTCGTGAACCCTGTTGTGGCAGATGGCGCACAGGCTTTCCAGGTTGTCCATTTCCGTGGCTAGATCCGGCCGTTCCTTCAGCGGAATCATGTGATGCACTACCGTTGCCGTCCGCATTTGGCACCGCTGGCACTGGTAGTGGTCACGTTCCAGCACCATCTTGCGTAGCCGCCGCCAGGTGTCCGTTCCGTAAAAGGGGTCTCGTTTCTTCTCGTATCGCATCGCTGTGCGCCGAGGCGTGAGGGGTGTCACGTCTCGGCTGTAGCCGTCCTTTCAAGCTGTGCTTCATCAGCCAGGTCAGCACTCGTCACGGGAGGTTTCATCATGCGTGCAAAGTTCGCGTCTTGCGCGTCCCACAGCGGAGCATTTTTCGTGCTCACTGTCATTTTAGCACTGTCGCCCCCCATGACATCAAGATGACATCTACATGACATTTTTGCAAATTCAGGGCGAAGACGACTTTTTTTTTACTCGTTTTCGCTCATCCGGACGATTTCCAGTGCCCGGCCTTTGATCCGCTGTACCGTCCTGTAGGTGATCCCCATGGTCTCGCTGATCTGTTGCACCGTGTTCCCCAGTACGTAATATTGCCAGCACACTTCCCGGATGTGTTCATTCTTGATGGCTCGAAGCACCTCCGTAGCATCCGCCATGGCGGCCTCCCGTTCCACCATGGCGGCCTTCTCGCTGATTTCCGCGGCTTCGATCCTCTCCCGCACCATGCGCCGGTTGCTTTCGTTCTGCTTGCCTTCCAGCTCCCGCAGCACCTTCAGCACCTCTTGCACGTTCCGCAGGGTGGTGGCCGCTTGCCTGGCCAGCAGGAGCCTTTCCGCGTCACCCATTCTTGTGCCCTCCCGGCTTCTTTCCGCCGCCTTTTCTTTCCCGTTCCCACTGGCGGCGGCGGGCGTTCACATTCCCCAGGTTCTCCCATCCGCTCATGTTCCCGCAGTGGTTCGGGTTGTATCGCAGTCTCGGCGGCGCTGGTGTGCCCCGCTTTGCTTCCTGCCTGGCCGCGTTGAAGGCGTCCCGGTCCGCTCGGAATTCCTGGTATTTCTCGCACTGCCCGTGGCAGCCTTCATGCCTTTCCGGGCATCCTTGGCAGGGCGAATGCATCACGGTGTATCACGCCTTTCCGCCGGCATGGTGGCCGGGTACCAGTTGCACGCCGGGTACTGCCCATGCAGGCACTTTCTCCCCGTTTCCCGGCTGGGCATGTGGATCCACGCCCGGAGCCTCTCCAACGGGTGCCATTTCAGTTTCCGCACGTTGTATCCTGCTTGCATTTCAGTCATCCTCCCGGTGTGCGTCCAGCTGTTTCTGTACTGCCAGGGCGCCCGCTTCCAGTGCCGCTACGTAGCTTCCGTGGTCTCTCAGCACCTCCGCCGCCCCCAGGATCATTCGCACAAGTTCCTCGTCGCCGCCGCTGATCTCCACACCCTTGTTGCCCACCAGCTTGATATATGCTTCCTGCATGTTCCGTCGCTCC
Organism: bacterium; assembly: GCA_963641615.1. Taxonomy (GTDB): domain Bacteria; phylum Bacillota; class Clostridia; order Oscillospirales; family Oscillospiraceae; genus Faecousia. Next base: position 4,192 of record CAVIFH010000148.1, read on the forward strand.
TCTCAGTAGCAAAATATGCCGTTCTTTGCCTTCTGCCGCTCTTGGTCCTCTTTTACCGCCCTTTGAGCCGCCCTGTAGCGTTCCCGGATGCATTGCCTGGTCTGCCCTTCTGCCTCCGCAATCTCTGTCCATGTCATGCCCTTGGCCAGCATGGCGTCGTATTTTTCAATCCTGCCCCGGTATGCTTTCACGCGCTCTTCCCAGCTTTCCCAGTTGGATAGCCGCTTAGGTTCCGGGAAGTCCATGCCCACCTGCTTGGCGTAGGCCTTCATGGCGTCGTGCTCTTTTTTCCAGGCGTTCCGCATGTCGTGCACATTGCAGATGCCCACGCAGGCCACCTGCGGTACCAGCTTAATCAGCGGCGTCTTGCTGTTCTCCTGGTGCTCCACATAGGTCTTGGTCAGTGCCTCCAGGTAGCGGTTGCGTTTTCCATTCGCCCCCGCCATTCGCCGTAGGAATCGCTGGGCGTATTCCTCCCCGTTGGGGCAGGGGTGCAGGCACTTCAGGCAGCATTCCGTGCACTTCTGTGCTGGTTCGCACAGGTGCACCCGCAGTTCCAGGCAGTTCAGTACCGTCTTGCGTCTTCTCGGCATGGTGTTTCGTCCTCCTCGTCGTCATCCAGCTCCGTCCGGCACCCCGCCGTCGAAGCCGTCCCCATGTAGGCCTTGATGGCCTCCTTGGTTCTCACGTCGTGCTTTTCCCAGTCCAACAGCACCGAGTGCAGGTAGTCCGCCGGGTTCTTCAGCTTGCCCCGCTCCGTCTTGCCCTCGGTTAGCCGCATGGCAGCGGTGAGCATGGGATAGCTGAACCGCCCGCTTAGCACCATTTTCCGCACCTCCGCCGTTGCGGCAGGGTCATCGTCAAATTCCTGGTACCAGCGGATGTAGCTGTCATCCCGGGCGGGAGTGTGCGGTTCATCCGTGCGCCGGTAGTCCCGTTCCCCGTTTTCCCACGTAGGGCAAACAGCCTCGCGCGCGCCCGCACGAACGTCTCCCATGCTTGTTGTTGCTGTTGTCTGTCTCTCTTTCTCTCTTTCGTCTTCCGTCTTGTCTAGTCTATCTATGATGTCCCCCATGTTACCCCCCATGTTACCCGTTAAAAACGGATAACATTCGTTTTTAA
>CAVIFH010000149.1:0-5295 GCA_963641615.1 bacterium
GTCTGTTCCGGCATATGTTTACGGGCGATGGCCGTGATACCGCGCTGTGGGATCTGGCTTGTGATATTCAGACGGAATCTGTGCTGGATTCCATGGACTATGAGATCATTCGCCGTCCGCCCGGTGCTTTTCGGGAGGCGTGGTACCAGCGGCTTAAGGGAGAGCTACGCGTTCTGACAGCGGAGCGGCTGTATCAGTATTTTCTGGGCAACAACATTGATCCGGATACCATGGAGCGGCTGAAGCAGGAGTTTCTGCGGGATGATCACGCCTTTTGGGCTCCGCTTTCAGAGGACAGCGAGGATAGTGCCGGCGATTCTGCGCCGCCGGATTTCCCGGAGGATATGATAGCTCCGGAAAGCAGCGGAGAGAATCCGAAGACCGAGACAAAGCAGAAAAAGCTGCGCGGCCGCCAGAGCCGTCAGGAGCTGGATGATACCTGGAAGGAAAATGCGGAGCGCACCGAAACAGAAATGGAAACCTTTGGTCGTGATCGATCCGAGGAAAGCGGCTCACTTTCCTGGCTTCTCCGGCTGCAGAACCAGCGGAAGACGGATTATCGGGATTTTCTCCGGCGCATTTCCATGGAACGGGAGGAAAGCCATATAGACCCGGATTCTTTTGATTACGGCTATTACAGCTATGGGTTGTCTCTATATGGAAACATGCCTCTCATTGAAGAAAATGAATTTACGGAGGCACGGAAGATAGAGCAGCTGGTGATTGCCATCGACACCAGCGCCTCTTGTCGGGATACCCTGGTGCAGCGTTTCCTTAATGAAACCGCCGGGCTTCTGTCGGATCAAAAGGGATTCTTTCCGCGGGTACGGATTTTAATTCTGGAATGTGATGAGAAGGTTCAGAAGGAGATATGGATTTCCGACACGCGGGAAATGCAGCAATATGCCGGACAATTTCATGTTTCCGGCGGCTTCGGTACAGATTTTCGGCCGGTTTTCTCCCGGGTACAGACATTGCGGGAGCAGGGAACCCTTCCTCAGCTGAAGGGACTTCTGTATTTTACGGACGGCTTCGGCAGCTTTCCTGAAGTTCCGACCGATTATTTCACCGGCTTTGTGTATCCGGGAAATGAGGACTGCGGGGATGCGGAGACACCGTCCTGGGCCATGAGGTTATACATAAAGTAAGAATGCTGGTATGTCGGATACGTATCGGCAGCTGAGGGTGAAGGCATTGGCATAAGGGAGCAGAGAAGAGAAGCAGAAATGAACATCAAGGAAGCAAAAACGGAAATTATCAATACTGTTCGGGCATATCTTATGAAGGATGACACCGGCGCATACCGGATTCCTATTGAAAAACAGCGGCCCTTGCTGCTGATCGGGCCGCCCGGTATCGGCAAAACTGCCATCATGGAGCAGGCGGCGCAGGAGCTGGGCATCAATCTGGTGGCCTATACGATTACTCATCATACCAGGCAGTCTGCCATAGGACTTCCCTATATTAGCAAGAAAAGCTTCGGCGGGAAAGAGTATTCTGTGACGGAATATACCATGTCGGAAATCATTGCCGCCATGTATGAGCAGGTGGAGAAGAGCGGCATTCAGGAGGGCATCCTCTTTCTGGACGAAATCAACTGCGTTTCGGAGACGCTGGCGCCTACCATGCTGCAGTTTCTCCAGTACAAAAGCTTCGGCAGTCATCGGATTCCGGAGGGATTCGTCATTGTGGCGGCAGGCAATCCGCCGGAGTACAACAAGTCTGTCCGGGACTTCGACATTGTCACACTGGACCGTGTGCGGCGCATGGACATTCAGGAGGATTTCTCAGTCTGGAAGGAATATGCCTACAGGGCTGGTGTCCATGGGGCAATACTGGCTTATCTTGACATCAAGAAGGAAAATTTCTATTCCATTCATCAGGAGCTGGGCGGAAAAAGCTTTGTGACGGCCCGGGGATGGGAGGATCTGTCCCGGATACTGAAGCTTTATGAGGAGATGCAGCTGCCCGTCACGAAGGCACTGGTGCAGGAGTATCTGGAGGAGCCGGAGATTGCCCGGGACTTTGCCGCCTATTATGAGCTGTATCAGAAGTACCGGCAGATTTACCGGATACCGGAGATCCTGGACGGCCAGTTCCCGGAGGACACGGTTTCGCTGCTGCAGGCACCCTTTGATGAGAAGCTGAGCCTTCTCGGACTTTTGGTGGATGCGCTGAATCAGGAATTTCGGGGTTATGCGGAATCTCTTTCCGTGCAGCGAAAGCTTTTTGGAGAGCTGAAGGCGCTGAAGGAAGCCCTGGATGCTGCAGCCGGGACCGGCAGCGACAATACCGCCGCAGAGCTTCTGAACGCGAGCCGAAAACATGGCATGGAGAAGCTGGAAAGGGAGCATGAGGCGCAGCTCCTCAGCCGGGAAGAGGAGAGATATATCAGGAAAATGCTGTCTCTTCTGGAAACACTGGCGGATACATTGAAGGAACGGGGCAGCCAGGGCGCAGAGGCAGATTACGCCTATATCCGGGAGTGGTTCCGGGCGCGGGAGGAAATGCGTAAGCAGGCCATTGCGGATACGGGAAAGCATCTCAGCCATGCATTGCAGTTTGTGAGCCAAAGCTTCGGCGAGGGGCAGGAGTTGGTGATCTTCCTGTCGGAGCTTTCCGCCGGTTACTACAGCCTTAAGTTTGTGACGGAATGCGGCAATGAGGACTATTATCATTTCAATCGTTTTCTGCTGCTCCGAGACAAACGATCCGCTCTGCAGCAGCAGGCGGCAGAAATGCTGGCATTATAGGAAGGCGTGCATATCATGATCAGTGAAAAGGATTTAGAGAAGGTAAAACAATATCTTGCTGAGTCGGATAATGTTGTTTTTTTCGGCGGTGCCGGCGTATCCACAGACAGCGGCATCCCGGATTTCCGGAGCAAGGACGGCCTGTACAATCAGCATGATGTGCAGTTTGAAAAGTATTCTCCGGAATATCTTCTCAGTGCGGACTGCCTGCATCATGCCCCGGAGGTTTTCTTCGAGTTCTATCGTCAGAAGCTGGACACCCGAAAAATTCAGCCCAATGTCACCCACCGGGCGCTGGCGAAAATGGAGGCAGATGGTAAGCTGAAGGCCATTGTCACCCAGAATATCGACGGACTGCACCAGAAGGCGGGCAGCCATAATGTACTGGAAATCCACGGAACCACGGAGAGAAATTACTGTGAGCGTTGCGGTAAACCTTATCCAGCGGACTATCTCTTTGAAAGCACGGAGCGGGTTCCGCGGTGCAGCTGCGGCGGCATGATCCGCCCGGATGTGACTCTGTACGGGGAAGGCTTGCCGGAGGAAGCGGTGCGGAAATCCATCGCCGCCATCAGCAAGGCAGACTGCCTCATCGTCGGCGGAACCTCGCTGTCCGTGTATCCCGCCGCCAGCTATATACGGTACTTCCGGGGAAAGCATCTCATTGTCATCAACAAGGAGCCCATTCAGGTGCAGCTCAACCCGGATACCGATATCGCCGTCATTGGCTCCCTCGGCGAGGTGTTCGGGCAGTTTTAAAAGAGCGGGCGGAGAAAGAAAAGAGGACAAATAAAATTGTAAACCTGAATTATTCATCCTGATAGCGACGATGCGGCTGAAAGCCGCATAACTACTGTGTTTGCTGCGATTATTGCTTTCATCTAATAGATGAATACCAAAAGAGCTCACATTTCTGGTAAAATGTGGTTGTCAAAGTCACAAATAGCCAAGAAAAGGAGCTCTCTGTGAACATCTTACACACTACATCCCTTGAAAGCAATAAGCGTGTCAAAATAAATTTTGCCGGCGGCGATCTATCCTCCGATGCAGGTCTGCTCCTGCTCAAGGATTTCGCCGCGAAAATCGGTCTGTTCAAGTTGGCAAAGAACATCTTTGAAACTAATGACAGTGCCAGCTACCGCCTGCACAAGGACCACGAGAATCTCATGCAGATGATCTTCCAGATCATCGCTGGATATTTCGAAGATGACTGTGCCGATGAACTGACAAATGAGCCTGTGTTCGCCGAAATTCTTCAGAAGGATCGTCTTGCCTCCCAGCCCACGATTTCAAGGTTCTGGAACCGCATGGATGAAACTACTTTGGCGCAACTGGATAAGATCAGCTCGCGTATGCGTGATACCATCTATGCTATACAACAGCCGGAGCATATGCTGTTTGATCTGGATTCCACTCTTCTTAATACCTATGGTCATCAGGAAGGCGAAGGCTTCAATTACCATTACCAGGCACATGGCTATCATCCGCTGCTTTGCTTCGATGGTCTGACTGGCGATCTTTTGAAAGCCGAGCTTCGTGACGGAACCCAGTACTGCAGCAAGGGCTCAGGTGACTTCATGATTCCGCTGATGCGGGAATACCGTCAAAAGCATCCATCGCTTCCTCTGTATTTAAGAGGAGACAGCGGTTTCGCGGCACCGGAACTGTATGAAGCCTGCGAAGACAATGACTGCAAATACGCCATTCGGTTAAAGGAAAACCGCATCCTCCGAGAGCTATGCTCGGACGCAGATGATGCACTCTACAAAGCGACCGCCGATAACGCGATCGATTATGCCGTCACCTATGGAGAGTTCGATTATCAGGCAGGCTCTTGGTCAGTTCCGAGAAGAGTTGTCTTTAAAATCGAAAAGCCGACAGATCAGATCATCCACATGTATACCTTTGTCGTCACCACAATGGAAGCGGAGCCTTATCAGGTCATCCAATTCTACTGCGGCCGCGGCAAGATGGAGAACTTCATCAAGGAAGCTAAGAGTGGATTTGATTTCAACTCTGTCAGCAGTCACGCTAAACTTGTGAATGCCAACAGACTGCAAGTTCATGCGCTTGCATACAACCTGTTCAATTGGTTCCGCCGGATTGTACTGGCCGCCAATCTCCGAAAACAGCGGATTGATACGATCCGTCTGAAACTGCTGAAAATTGCCGCAAGGGCGATTCACTCAGCAGGATATATAACATTCAAGCTCTGCAGCAGCTGCCCTTATAAGGACGAGTTCTTCAAGACGCTTGCAAATATAAAAGCACTGAAGACTGTTGCATTGCTGGAATAGCAACTGTTAACGGCGGCGTTGCCGCCATACGCGAACATTGAATTCTTCACATGAGAGCTGATTTTCTAAAGTGGCAGGGAAACTATACCCATTTTTGAGATGTATCCCCGTCCCAGTTGGTAGTCGTGCCTCTAAAAAACTGAATGCGGCTTGCTGCAAGGGGAGTAGATGTCTTTGTGAATAATTCAGGATAAGGTATACATCACCATCACATTTTGCGGATTCCTTTTTGTGTTTATCACGGG
>CAVIFH010000150.1:0-5271 GCA_963641615.1 bacterium
ACTTCTTGATGAGATTGCGGATCTCATATTCATCCAGATAGGTGCTGTACTTCGCGCGCTGCCAGATGGGCACCATGGAGTTGAGGGTCTCCATCTCGTTATAGGTCTCGTATTCCGGCTTATCCTCGGGGGAATCCTCCTTCTTGCGGGACTTCTCTACCTCCATCACAATGGGGTAGCGGATATAATCGGAGTACTTCTTGATGAGATTGCGGATCTCATATTCATCCAGATAGGTGCTGTACTTCTCGTCCTCCGTGTCCTCCTTGAGGGTCATGATGACATCCGTACCGCTGCCTTCTCGCTCACAGGGCTCAATGGTGTAGCCGTCGGCACCGTCAGACACCCACTTCCATGCGGTATCCTCGCCCCATTTCTTAGAGATAACGGTGACGCTGGAGGCAACCATAAAGGCGGAGTAGAAGCCGACACCGAATTGACCGATGATGTCGATATCCTCATTCTTTTCCATGGCCTGCTTGAAGCCGAGGGAACCGGACTTGCAGATGGTGCCAAGATTCTCTTCCATCTCGTCCTTGTTCATGCCGATGCCGTTATCGGATACGGTGAGGGTACGGACATCCTTATCACGGGTGATGGTGATCTTCAGGTCATCCCGGTTCACATTCATGCTGCCGTCGGTTACGGCGAGGTATGCAAGCTTATCCATGGCGTCGCTGGCATTGGAAATAATCTCGCGCAGGAAGATCTCCTTGTGTGTGTAAATTGAGTTAATCATCAAGTCCAGCAGACGCTGGGACTCTGCTTTAAACTGCATCTTTTCCATAACAAATTAAATCCTTTCATTTGTGCGCACTGCAATATTAGCACTCTAAAGTTCTGAGTGCTAATATTATAGCGCACATTTGGGAAAAAGCAAGGGGAACGCAAAAAGTTCTTTCTTTATTCATAATTGTGCTGTCTCGTGATATCCCACTTCAGACAGCAGTAAAGGGCAAAAAAAGACCCGCCCGGACGGGCAGACAGGAAATGCCTGCTCCGCCCTTGGCGGGTCTCCTGATGATATGTTTTTATTTGCACCGGCTGCCGCGTGTATACACCTGGGCAACGGAGTTGTTTTCGTCCAGAAATACCAGATCGGCATCCTTCCCGGGGGCAATGGAGCCTTTTTCCTCCCACAGACCCATTTCACGGGCAGGATTTTCTGCGAGCGCGGGCAAAATTTCCTCCAGCGTATTCGGAAGCCACGCAAGCATGTTCTTCAGAGCGGTGTCCTGCGTCAGGGTGGATCCCGCGCGAGTGCCGTCGCTGGCCAGCTTGGCATCACCATCCTGAACCACCACATTATTGACGCCCAGATGATAGTTCCCGTCCGGCAGACCTGCTGCCATAATGGAGTCTGTGATGGCGACGATGCGCGTGTTTCCCTTGCAGCGGAAATACATCCGAACCGTTCCGGGAGCCAGATGCCGCCCGTCACAGATGGTTTCGCAGTAGACATCACTTTCCATGACTGCACCGAAAATGGCAGGCTCATGCTGGTGAAACAGCCGCATGGCGTTGCCCACATGGGTGCCTACAGTGGCGCCGAGAGAAATAGCCTCCATTGCCTGAGCATACGTGGCGCCGGAGTGACCGATGCCCACCGTGATGCCCAGCTTCCGCATCTCGGGTATCATATCCAGAACTCCCGGCAGTTCCGGAGAAATGGTGATATAGCGGATGCCACCCTGGGCCAGCGCCTGATAACGCCGCACCAGGTCAATGTTGCTGTTTTGCAGCAGGTGTTCCGGCATGGCGCCCTTGTATTCCCTGGCAAGGAATGGCCCCTCCAGGTGAATGCCGACCAGCTGTGCACCTTTCCGGGGCGCTTCCCGGTAGCGGTTAAACTGACTGATGCACCATTCGGTCTGTGCCTGGGTGTCTGTCAGTATGGAGCACTGAAAGGAAGTGGTGCCGTGCTGCGCCAGAAAAGAACCGATGGTTTCCAGATCCTCCGCAGTGGCCCCGTTTACATCCACGCCGACTGCCCCATGCATATGGGTGTCAATAAATCCGGGAACAATTTTCATCCCTGCGGCGTCAATTGTATCTGCATGCTCCGGGACAGTTCCCGCAAATTCAATTTTTCCGTCGACAATGTGAAGTGTCAGCTTTTTGAACTGACCATCTGTGTAGACAAAGCCGTTTCGAATGTAGTAATTCATAAGCCCTCCTGAATCAAGGCATTGCCCCATGCCTGAGCCCGTCTGCGGCAATGCAAAAAATGGGCCGCCTCTTTCGAGACGGCCCTGAAAATTCTATCAGCCCAGTGCCTCTTCCATGACATCGAACAGAATGTAATCGCTGAGTTCAACAGGTGCTTCTACAGCGCCGTTGTCAATGAACATCTGCTGCTGACGTGTGTACAGGTCGGTGAAGGTTCCGTCTTCCAGCCCTTCCTTGATGTAATCGGCGGAGAACCATGTGGCGTCGCCGGTCTCAACCTGGCAGGCGGTGAAGTCCTTTGCGCACTGCTCAGCGTACAGCTCAACTGCGTAATCCCAGTTTTCCTGCTGAGAGGAGAACTGCATGCCCTTCAGCAGAGCGCGGGTGAAGCGAACCAGAACATCACGATTTTCATCGGCATAGTCCGGCATGCAGATCCAGCTGGACATATTTACGGAGTCAGTGGCGAATGCCAGCTCCAGAGCACCCTCACAGTTCTCCATGATCTGGTTGGAGTAGGGGTTCCAGGCGGTGCAGGCGTCTACGTTGCCGGACATCATGGCAGCGACCATGTTGGTAGCATCCATTTCGTAGGCTTCAATGTCGTCCATTGTCAGGCCGGCGGCAGCCAGTGCACCCTGCAGAGCAGTCTCGGAGGAGGAGCCGCCGTTGTAAGCGACCTTCTTGCCCTTCAGGTTGGAAATGTTGTCAACGGAAGTAACCTCAGAGGAGGGCAGGACAATGATGCGGTCGGTGCTGTGGACGGAGGATGGCAGGAAAATCTTAGCCTGACCATTGATGCACAGCTTGTGAGCACCATGGCCGATGTAAGCCAGGTCAATGCTGCCGCCTTCCATAGCGGCAATCTCAGAGGGACCGTCAGCGAATTCCCACAGTGTGATTTCCAGGCCTTCTTCAGCAAAATAGCCCTTGTCAATGGCTGTCAGGACGGACCACAGGGAAGCGTAGTTGGGCATATAAGCCACATTCAGGTGGACAGTTTCTGCAGTGGTTTCTGCAGAGGCCTCGGTTTTGAATCCGCAGACGGTCACGGACAAAACCATGACGACTGCCAGTACCAAAGCGAACAGTTTTTTCATTTCTTTTTCCTCCAATTTTTAATTTCCGGAACTTTTCCGGTGGAATTACTTACGAACCTCCAGGAACTCCTGGTAGACCTCATTCCAGATTTCGGTTTTCAGTTCCAGAAATCTCGGGTCGGTCTTGGTAGCCTGGGTGCGGGGGTAGGGAATGTCGATGTCTACGATGCGCTTGATTCGTCCGGGGCGGGCAGACATGATGATGACCCGCTGCGCCAGAATAATGGCTTCGTCTACATCGTGGGTGATGAAGAAGCAGGTTTTTTTCTCATGCTCCCATGTATTCAGGAGCTCGCTCTGCAGCTGCACACGGGTCTGTGCATCCAGCGCGCCGAAGGGCTCATCCAGCAGCAGCACTTCGGGGTCTGCCGCATAGGCCCGGGCAATGGCGACGCGCTGACGCATGCCGCCGGAAAGCTCCTTGGGGTAGGCGTGCTCAAAGCCCTCCAGACCAACGGCTTTGATATACTTTCTGGCAATCTCTTCGGCTTTTGCCTTAGGCATCCGCTTCATTTCCAGACCGAACATCACGTTTTTCAGAACGGTACGCCAGGGAAAAAGAGCATAGCTCTGGAAGACGACGCCCCGTTCCACGCCGGTTCCCTCAATTTTCTTGCCGTCCAGATACACGGCACCGGAGGTGGGCTCCAGAAGTCCCGCAATGATATTCAGCAAAGTGGATTTGCCACAGCCGGAGGGTCCAACGACGCAGATAAACTCATTTTCCTTAATGTCCAGGCTGACACCATTCAAAGCAACGGTCTTGCCTTTGTTGCCGATGTATTCCTTGACAACATTGTCAATTTTCAGCTTGGTTAAATTTTCTCCTGCCATCCTGTCAGCTTCCTTTCGATAATGTCAACGATCTTCACAAGAATCAGACCGATAATGCCAAGAAGAATGATATACATCAGCATGGGAGGGGAATCAAAGGAGTTTGCCAGGGAGCGGATCCGCATGCCAATGCCGGCCTGCGCACCGGTGGATTCGGCTGCCAGCAGGGTGGTCAGAGCAGCGGACAGTCCCAAACGAACTGCGGTGATGATGAAGGGGACAGTGGCAGGGCAGATGACCTTTACGAAGATGTCAAAGTCATTGGCGCCCAGCACGCGGGCGGCTTTGATTAACGTGGTGTCGATGTTCTTGATGCCCTGATAAATGGTGATGCTCATGGTCATGAAGGTGCAAATCCAGATGAGGATCACAGCAGGCTTCTGGCCCACACCGAAGATGATGACGATCAGCGGTGCATAACCCAGAGCAGGAATGTTGCGGATGAAATTGATCCATGGCTCAATGATCTTCTGAACCGGAGTATACCAAGCCATGAGGAACGCAATGGGAAGAGCTGTGGCAAAGCCCAGCAGGAAACCCAGAGCGACACAGCTTAAGCTGCTTTTGATATCCTTCCAGAAGGCTCCCCGGTCGATCATGGTGCCGACAGCGGCAATGACCTTGTCAATATAGGGAAAGCTTCGGCCGGTCTTTGCACCGATGGACAGAAGGTACCATACCAGCAGTGCGGTGAGCAAAGAGATCAGCAGCCATACCTTGTCGCTGATTTGAATGCCTTTTTTCTTTCTTTTCATAGCAACAGCTCCTTAGGATTTGCACGGTACTTGATAGCAGTAGAGATAGCTGATTTGATTTTGACTTCAAATCAAATACGCATCACTTGACTAATTGCATGGTAGCAGACGAAATTATAAATTTCAACCATAAAGTGAGATATAAAATGAATTTCATGCATATAACACAAATATAAAGAATTAAATTTATGAAATATAACAAGGAAGATTCTGTTGACCTCACTCTTGTTTGATTATAAAATGTAATCAAAGTATGCAAGGGGGCAAAGAATTTCTGATGGGGATTTTTTCCGAAGAACCAGATGCAAATGCGACACTGGCCTTTGCGGCGCAGGAATTGAAGGCACATCTGGCGCTGCTGCCGGGAAGCGCGGCACAGGAGCTTTGCGTGAGCATGGACATTGGTGGAGAAG
>CAVIFH010000151.1:0-5256 GCA_963641615.1 bacterium
GTACCAGGTGGGATCCGCGGTAAAGTCGCTGTACCAGATGGCCTCTGTCTTACCGGAGGGGTTCACGGTACCGCTGAGAATTTCCGCGAAGGCGGTAGCACCATTCTCGCCATACTCGTTCGTCCATACAATGCCGTCAACATCTTCGTCATTCTGAAGCAGAGACATTTCGAAGGTCGTTGCGCCGGTCCATGCGACGATGACAACATCGCAGTGCTCCTTGACGTAGGCGATCATGCGCTCTTCATTCTCCGTCATCATGAGGGAGTGCTTGTACTCGGTCACAGTGCCGTCAGAATTCTTTACGGAGTAAAGATTATCATGCTGGAAAGTGGTCTCGCCGCTCTCGTCGCCCTGATACACGATGTTCTCTTCCGCATCATAGGCGCCGCTGATTACCTCGGGCATATTGGGCAGCAGAGCCGTCGGAGCATCCGCGCTCTCGCCGTAGGTACGGTTCAGGGTAATTACGCCCACATCGCCGTAGATTTCCAGGCTCTGGGCCTGACCCTTGGTGATGTCATCGGGATTGTAGGAATCAGATGCGATCTCATTGGGGTTTACATCAAATCCCTCAGCCTCCAGTGCAGAAATAAAATCATCCGCCTGGGAGCCAAATACGCTGATCTTGCTCTTCTTGTTCAGAGGAAGCGCACCGGTGTTCTTCAGGAGCACCATGCCCTCCTCATCCTTTTCCAGGTCAACCAATTTGGCAGCAGCCACAGCTTCCTCGTGGCTGGCATAGTCGGTTACGTAGGTCACGCCGATTTCAAATCCGGTGGCCATTGCTGATGTGACCATTGCGAGCGCCAGTACAAAGCACAGCGCAGCAGTCAGGGTCTTGCGAAGTCTCTTTGCCATTACAGTTCCTCCTTCAAAAATATGGGTAGTGCAGAAAAAGATTGAGCCTCCTTTCGTTATCTTTCATATATACACTACCATTTTTGCCCAGAGGATGTGTCGTTTTTTCACAAATGGCCCCAAAGCGGCCTAATTGCACAAGTGTGCGGAACAAACGGTCAAAAAGTCGGTACAAACGCATATTACCGGATGCTCAAACGGCACAAACGGCAAAATTTCTCCGCACAGGCGGCATCATCGGCAGATACAAAAGTGATTCCCGTACCGCGTCAAAGGGAGCCGCAATTCACATGCGGCTCCCTTTGACGTATGACGTATATTATTAGCGGCGGTCACACATGCCCGGGTGAGAGCAGCAGGCCGCCGCGCGCCGAAAAAGTCCCGACCGGAAAAAATCATTTCCGATCTCTGCATAAATAGTTAAGTATCCAAGACGGAGCCGACAAAATTGCCAATATGATTGCCATGGTGTCACCCCCTGTATCAACTGTATAACAATGGGGGCAGTCTGTCAATCATTTTAGTGTATAACGGTAATTTCCGCCAGCTTCTTTTTTCCGGACCGCAGCCACACAAACGCGCCCCATGCAAGCAGGCAGACAGGGATTGCAATGTCCGCTGCAATCAAGCAGATGCGCCAGTATGCCATTTTGGTTGTGACAACTGCTGTGCTTCCCAGGCCGTTCAGCGCGTTGCTGTTTGCGATGGTGTAGAGCACATGCTTCATAGACTCCTGCATGACATACACATCCATTGCGTCGCTGCTGTCAAAGAATTTGGTCGGTGCTATGGTGTCCAGCCACAAATCCGCACCGGCATAGAGCTGCTGCTCAATGCTCATATGGCTCTGGCCGGAAGCAAAGTCGCAGATGACGGTTCCCTTGAAGCCCCATTCATTGCGAAGCACCTCTGTAATCAGGGCATAGCTTCCGCCTGTCCAGCAGCGGCCGATTCGATTGAAGGAGGACATGATCGCAAGGGTGTTTCCGTCCTTTACCGTGCGCTCGAAGGGCTTCATATAAATCTCACGCAGTGACTGCTCTGTCAGCCACGTGCACACACCACCCCGGTGGGTCTCCTGCTCATTGGCAACAAAATGCTTGACGAATGTCTTTAAGCCCTTTTTTGCGGCACCGGAGCTGACATTCGCAGCCATAATACCGCTGAGGGTGCAGTCCTCACTGTAGTACTCGGGGTTGCGTCCGCCGAAGGGCGTACGGTGAATATTGGTTGCGGGAGCATACCAGCCGGTATATGGCGTATCGTTGTTTGCGTCTCCGATCAGGCTCTCATCGCCGATGGCTTCTCCCATTCGCTCTGCCAATTCCTGATTCCACGTTGCCGCAAGCACGCACTCGCTCGCATAGAAGCAGGTATCGTAAATGGTGGATGTGCTGCCCATAAATTTGGTAAAGCCGGAGGGGCCGTCGGTTTCGATGGTAACCGGCATGCCGATATAGTCGACAGCGTTGGTCTTGAAGGCTGCGTTGGAAAGGACATCCCAGATGGTATTCAGCGTAAGACGGCTGAGCATGGTGTTCCACCGCTCATCGTCATAATCTGCCCCCACGAGCTCATACAGCTGCATTCCATCCGCGCTCTTTTTCTTTGCCGGTGTCCGCAGTGCATTGGCCGCTGTGACAGTCTCGCTGGATGCAGTCAGCGGATTTCCGGAATCGGTGCTGGCAAGAAGCGTCTGGAAGCCCTCATAGTTTTCCAGCTTCTTCTCTTCCTCCGTGCGGTTTTCCGGCCATGTTCCCTCCCAATCACTGCGGGAGAGGACGGTTCCAAGCTGGTCATCCACATCATCAAAGCGATTTTCAACAGTGTAGCCGGTCGTCGTGTCAGTATCGTAAAGAACATCATTTTTCAGAGTCGTCGTCACGCTGTCCAGCACGGTGTGGGCATCCGAGCGGATGGAAAACACATACTCCCCCGCGTCCAGCTCATATCCGGTATGCCCGTTGGCATTGCTGTCATATGCATCGTACGAGGCAAAATCATAGGGGTCAAAGGTGATGGTATACTCGCCGCTCTCACCGGGCTGCAGAAGATCTGTTTTTGCAAATCCCACCAGGACGATTTCCGATTTCTCAATTTCCCCTGTCGTATATGGGGCATGAGCATACAGCTCAATCACATCCTTACCAGCGACACTGCCGGTGTTGGTAACGGTGACCGTAACGGAAAGCTCCTCGCTTTCCCCATTCCAGTCGGATGAAGATTTTATGTTTGTTTTCTTAATGCTCTGGGAGAAGGTTGTGTAGCTAAGTCCGTAACCGAAGGGATATATAACCTGGTCCTGATACCAGTCTTCATCCTCGGCTCCGCGGGTTTCATAATAGCGATAGCCAACATAGATTCCTTCCTCGTAATCGATGTACCAGGAATTTTGCGCGATACCATTCAGGGTGTAGGCATCGCTGTTCAAAATTCCGTTGCAGCTGTAGTTCTGCACGGCAGGGCTCGCCATAAAGTCCCGGGCAAAGGTATCCACTGTCCGGCCGGAGGGGTTGACCGCGCCGCTTAAAACCTCGCCCAGCGCAAGGATGCCAGTTTCCCCCGGCAGACCGATCCAGATGGCTCCATCTACATGAGAGTCGAAATCATAGTCAAGCATCGTCTCATCGCCGCCGTTATTGCCGTCCAGGAAGCCCAGTTCTATGGGTGTGCTGCTGTTGATCACCAGTATGACATGCTCAAAATTTTCGCAGGCAAGCTTCAGCATATCCTGCTCATTCTGGTCAAGCTCCAGATAATGGTCGTTTCCGGAGGCCGCTCCCTCTACCGCCGTCTTCCCGTCGGATTCCCACATGGTCGTAGGCAAATCGTAGTTTTCACCGCTGACGCGGGTAATCACCACCAGTGCAGCATCCGAATACTCGGAGAAGGAGGCAATTAAGCTGTCATCATAGGCGGATACGGCAGTTTCTCCGGTCGCAAAGCCGGTCACGATACTGCCGGACAGCATGGACGGAGAGCCGGGGCGGCCGGAGCCGGATTTGCCGTCATCATTATAAAATGCTTCCAGCGAAGGGTTCGTTTCAAACCCCGCCTGCTGCAGGCTGTCGTAAATAGTTGGCGCGTCATCAGAGCTGCTGCCGACACTGCCGGAGCTGCCATAGGCGAGATTCGCCGCATTTTTTCCGAATACACTGACCTTTGCACCGGTCTGCAGCGGAAGGCAGTCTTCATTCTTCAGAAGGATGATTCCTTCCTCATTGATTTCCAGATTCAGATCATTTGCCGCCTGCAGGGCAGTTGCCTTATCGGTCACGCCCTCCGAAAGATCATACTGTCCCGCAGTTGAGCCGCTGATTTCCACGCGATCCGCGCCGAACAGCATATCCATCAGTCCCGGCAGATACTGGGTTGCCGCGATGGACACAATCAGCAGGATTGCCACCGTTGGAACAAATACGCGCATCCACACGCGTTTGGCTTTTGTGTTCAGGAACCGATACTCCCGAACCTTCTTTTCACGTTTTTCTTTACTCACGCAAAGTCATCCTTTCTTTTGTTGCAAGTTATCTAAGGCAGTACCGCCTTTATTTCCCCGGCTTCTCTTCACCTCCGCATTTCAGCCGCGGCCGATGGAGAAAATGGTGCACAAATAAGCACACGCCGCGCAATACCCGGCCATTTGCCATTAAGAGCAGATCCTCCGCCATTTCGGAAGACACCGCTCCGCCTGTCATTCCGGTAATGCCGCAAAACGTCATATGAAGGATACGGAGCCATTTTGAATTGGTCCTGACTGCTGCAATGTCCCTCCGGCACGCCTTCCTCAGCGCTCTATGGATGCAGCGAGCCATCGCGCTTCTCGCATATTCCATCTGAAGCAGAGCATCGCCCATCTGAAGCGGCTCCTCCCGGTTCCACAGGTGCTTCGGGATTTTGTGTCCCAGAAGGGCGGAAAACTGACTGTCCGGCACATTCGCAATCCGGCAGTTCTCGTAGCAGGATAGGTCCTTCCCTTCGTACGGATCCGGTGCATTCGTACCGGTGACATACATACTGCCCCGCAGGCGGATATCCTCGCTGCTTGCGCCGACGCAGATTTCATATACGCCGCCTTCAATTTCCCATGCATTGGTTTCCACATTCCAGTACCGAAACGCTTTGTCATCCAGTGGAATTTCGACCTTTTTCTGCTCCCCCGCCTCAAGATGCACGCATTTAAAGCCCTTCAGCTCCCTCCTGGGGCGAAATACCTTTGCTTCAGGGCAAGAGAGATACACCTGCACGATTTCCGTTCCCGCGCGGTCACCGGTATTCGTAAGCGCAAAACGTACCTGTGTCTGTGTCACGCACAGGCCGCTGTAGGAGAAGCTTGTATAGGAGAGCCCATAGCCAAAGGGAAAGAGCACCTTGATTCCCGACGTAAGATAATAG
>CAVIFH010000152.1:0-5253 GCA_963641615.1 bacterium
CTGCTCTGCTGTGCCTACGACAGCATGGGACGGGATGAAATGAAACGATTTTTCTATGCGGATTTTATAGGAATCATGCAGGGCATTGTCCGCGATACCGAGCAGCAGCTTGGCATCCATGTTGAGGAACAATTTAAGAATTTTCTCGCTCACTTCTGCACGGAGGCAATGGCTGGGCTCCTGATTGATGAATTTACCGATAAAGAGGGGCATGATCCGGAGAAAGCGGTAAAATATCTCTCCGTTATTCTGAAAAGCTCCCTGCCGGAGGTGCTGAGACATGCCGCGGCGGACGGCGCGATTGCTCCCGGCATCTGAAGAGCACTTCGGGTGGGGGAGAAGCCTGCTGCCGCGCAGCTGAATCCGGAAGAGAAAAAATGTGCATTGCATGAAGACAAATATATTTTCCGGACGGAAAAGGACAGATTCTGCTTTTTTCAGCTTTTTTTCAGCACAATGACAAAAGTTTTCCATATATTTTTGTTGACAATTTTAATTTTATGCGTATAATACAAAACGTATGGCCACGAGAGGGGCGGCATACTGCCTGTTCCTGCTCCGCGTGCGATAGATTCTATCAGGGAAACCTGTAGAATAGATACCCGCCGAAAGGCGAGAACAACAAGAAAGGAGAAAATTGATGCCTACTTTTAATCAGCTCGTCAGAAATGGTCGTCAGCAGGCTACCTACAAGTCCACTGCCCCCGCATTGCAGAGAGGCCTGAACACTCTGGAGAACAAGCCGACAGATCTGCCTTCTCCCCAGAAGCGCGGCGTTTGCACCGCTGTTCGTACCACCACACCTAAGAAGCCGAACTCCGCTCTTCGTAAGATCGCCCGTGTTCGCCTGACAAATGGTATGGAAGTATCTGCCTACATCCCCGGCGTCGGTCACAACCTGCAGGAGCACTCCGTGGTTCTGATCCGCGGCGGCCGTGTAAAGGACCTCCCCGGTGTCCGTTATCACATTATCCGTGGTACATTGGATACACAGGGCGTGCAGAACCGCATGCAGTCCCGCTCCAAGTACGGTGCAAAGCGTCCCAAGGCCGGCAAGAAGAAGTAATTTTTCTGCCATTCCTATTTTTGAATCAACTTACGCCCTTTCGCAAGGCAAGGCCTTGCCAGCGTTTTAATATAGATTATTAAACCTCTGGCCAGGCACAACGAAAGATTCACTTTCGAGTACCGATGAAATCATTATTTTATGAAGGAGGGAAGCAAAGTGCCCAGAAGAGGTAATGTTCCCAAGAGAGAGGTTCTGCCCGATCCTCAGTACAATTCCGTTCTGGTTACCAAGCTCGTGAACAGCATCATGCTGGACGGCAAGAAGGGTGTTGCCCAGAAGGTCGTTTATGGTGCTTTTGAAATCGTCGAGACGAAGACCGGAAAAAATGGTCTGGAAGTCTTCCAGCAGGCCATGGAAAATATCATGCCTGCTGTAGAGCTGAAGGCTCGCCGTGTCGGCGGTGCAACCTATCAGGTGCCTATTGAGGTTCGCCCTGATCGCCGTCAGACCCTTGGCCTGCGCTGGATTACCCAGTACAGCCGCGCCCGCAGCGAGAACACAATGAAGGAGCGTCTGGCTGCTGAGATCATGGACGCCGCAAACAACACCGGCTCTTCCGTGAAGAAGCGCGAAGATGTCCATAAGATGGCTGAAGCCAACAAGGCTTTCGCTCATTTCCGCTGGTAATCAAGGAGATAATCAATGCCTAGACAGTATTCCCTGGAAAATACCAGAAACTTCGGTATCATGGCTCACATTGATGCCGGAAAAACCACTACAACCGAGCGTATTCTTTTCTACACCGGCCGCAACTACAAGATCGGTGAGACCCATGACGGTTCTGCTACCATGGACTGGATGGCCCAGGAGCAGGAGCGCGGCATCACCATCACATCCGCTGCTACCACATGCTTCTGGCGCGGCTGCCGTCTGAACATCATTGATACCCCGGGCCACGTTGACTTTACCGTTGAGGTAGAGCGCAGCCTGCGTGTCCTTGATGGTGCTGTGACGGTTCTGTGCGCCAAGGGCGGCGTTGAGCCTCAGACTGAGACTGTTTGGCGTCAGGCAGACGAGTACAAGGTTCCCCGCATGATTTACGTCAATAAGATGGACATCATGGGTGCAGACTTCTACCGCGTCATGCAGATGATTGATGAGCGCCTGAAGTGCAATGCAGTTGCCATTCAGCTGCCGATCGGATCAGAAGCGTTCTTTAAGGGCAATGTCGACCTGCTGACCATGAAGGCCAATGTCTTCTATGATGAGCTCGGCAAGGATGTCCGTGTTGAGGACATCCCTGAGGATATGGTCGATATCTGCAATGAGTATCATGAGAAGCTGATGGACGCCGTCACCGCGCTGGATGATGACCTGGCTATGGCTTATCTGGAGGGCGAGGAGATTTCCGTCGACCAGATCAAGAAGGTCATCCGCCGGGCTACCATTGCCAACGAGATGGTGCCTGTTGTCTGCGGTACATCCTATAAGAATAAGGGTGTGCAGGAAGTTCTGGACGCTGTTGTGGACTACCTGCCGAGCCCTCTTGATAAGAAGGGCATCAAAGGCACGAATCCTGATACCGGCGATGAGGATTTCCGCCCCGCATCCGATGAGGCTCCTTTCTCCGCACTGGCATTCAAGATCGCGACCGACCCCTATGTCGGCAAGCTGTGCTATTTCCGTGTGTACTCCGGTACGCTGGAGAAGGGCACTACTGTGCTTAACTGCACAAAGGGCTCCAACGAGCGCCTTGGCCGTATCCTGCAGATGCATGCAAATCACCGGGAAGACATTGACATGGTGTACGCCGGTGACATCGCCGCAGCTGTCGGCGTGAAGAATACGACAACCGGTGACACTCTGTGCGACCCGGATCATCCGATTATTCTGGAGTCTATGGTGTTCCCTGAGCCTGTTATCCGCGTTGCGATTGAGCCTAAGACCAAGGCAGGTCAGGAAAAGATGGGCATTGCCCTTTCCAAGCTTGCTGAAGAGGATCCGACCTTCCGCACCTATACAGATGAGGAAACTGGCCAGACCATTATTGCCGGTATGGGCGAGCTCCATCTGGAGATTATCGTTGATCGTCTTCTGCGTGAATTCAAGGTAGAAGCAAACGTCGGTGCACCTCAGGTCGCCTATAAGGAGACCATCCGCAAGCCTGTTGAGCAGGAAACCAAATATGCTCGTCAGTCCGGCGGTAAAGGCCAGTATGGTCACGTCAAGATCCGCGTAGAGCCCAATGAACCCGGCAAGGGCTATGAGTTCGTAAACGCGATCGTTGGCGGCGCAATCCCGAAGGAGTACATCCCTGCGGTTGATGCCGGTATTCAGGGCGCTATGACAGCCGGTGTGCTGGCAGGCTTCCCTGTGGTCGATGTAAAGGTAACCCTGTTTGACGGCTCCTATCACGAGGTCGACTCCTCCGAAATGGCATTTAAGATTGCCGGTTCCATGGCCTTCAAGGAGGCCTGCAGAAAGGCAAATCCCTGCATTCTGGAGCCGATTATGAAGGTCGCCGTGAATGTCCCCGATGAGTATATGGGCGTCGTGATCGGCGATGTTACCGCTCGCCGCGGCAACATCCTCGGACAGATTACCCGTACGGGTTCTGTGCAGGTGGATGCCAATGTGCCTCTTGCTGAGATGTTCGGTTACGCAACCGACCTGCGTTCCAAGACCCAGGGCCGCGGACAGTATACCATGGAACCGAGCCATTATACGGAGTTGCCCAAGTCCAAGAGCGAGGAAATCATCAAGAGCCGCATGAAAGGTTAATTTTACCTGAATTTTACCTGAACTTTTTCCGCTTTTTTAAAATTTCTCTTGTGTTTCTCCGTGAATTGTGTTATCCTTTAACCGATACACGGACAACACAAAAAATTCGTATTCAATTTATTTCTATTAACTGGAGGAATATTTCAAATGGCTAAGCAGAAATTTGAGAGAACAAAGCCCCATGTTAACATCGGCACCATCGGCCATGTTGACCACGGCAAGACAACTCTGACCGCTGCAATCACCAAGTACCTGGCTATGAAGGGCTTTGCCGAGTTCGAGGACTATGCTTCTATCGACAAGGCTCCCGAAGAGAAGGCTCGTGGTATCACGATCAACACCGCTCACGTTGAGTATCAGACCGAGAAGCGTCACTATGCTCACGTTGACTGCCCGGGCCACGCTGACTACATCAAGAACATGATCACCGGTGCTGCTCAGATGGACGGCGCTATCCTGGTTATCGCTGCTACCGACGGCCCCATGGCTCAGACCAAGGAGCATCTGCTGCTGGCCCGTCAGGTTGGCGTTCCCGCTATCGTTGTCTTCCTGAACAAGTGCGATCAGGTCGACGATGAGGAGCTGCTGGAGCTGGTTGAGATGGAGGTCCGTGAGACCCTCGCTTCCTACGACTTCGACGAGGAAGCTCCCATCATCAAGGGTTCCGCTCTGAATGCTCTGATCTCCGAGTCCAAGGATCCGGATGCTCCCGAGTATGCCTGCATCAAGGAACTGATGGATGCTGTTGATGACTACATCCCCACTCCTGACCGTAAGGCTGACCAGCCCTTCCTGATGCCTGTTGAGGACGTCTTCACCATTTCCGGCCGTGGTACCGTTGCTACCGGCCGTGTGGAGCGTGGTATGGTTAAGAAGAACGAGGCTGTTGAGATTGTCGGTCTGCGCGAAGACAAGCTGAACACCGTTGTTACCGATATCGAAATGTTCCACAAGCTGCTGGACTTCGCAGAAGCCGGCGATAACATCGGCGCTCTGCTCCGCGGCATTGACAAGAAGCAGATCGAGAGAGGCCAGGTTCTGGCTAAGCCCGGTTCCATCCATCCGCACACCAAGTTTGCCGGCCAGGTTTACGTCCTGTCCAAGGAAGAAGGCGGCCGCCATACTCCTTTCTTCAATAACTATCGTCCTCAGTTCTACTTCCGTACAACTGACGTTACCGGCATCATCACTCTGCCCGAGGGCACTGAGATGTGCATGCCCGGCGATAACGTTGTCATGAGCGTTGAGCTGATCACCCCGATCGCTATTGAGAAGGGCCTGCGTTTCGCTATCCGTGAAGGCGGCCGTACCGTTGGTTCCGGCGTCGTCACCGAGATTCTGGAGCAGTAATTTCTAAGTTCTCCCTTGCGGGCTGTCAGAGTTATCTGGCAGCCCGTTTTTTGCAGGCTCTATGTCAATAGTTGGGGTAGAGACAAAAACGGAAAAATTTGGTTGTGCCGGGG
>CAVIFH010000153.1:0-5216 GCA_963641615.1 bacterium
GCGCTGGGGCTGTTCATTCTCGCCGGTATTTTTCCCCAGCTGGATCGCGCGGCGGCTCCTCTGCCCTCAGCCGTGTGCTTTCTGCTGACAGACCTGATCTATATCGGCCTGGCGATCGCGTGGGGATTTTCCATATCGCACCGGATTTTGCATCAGGCGGTACGCCGTTATCTGCTGCTGGGAAGCGCAATGACCGTGCTGTGGCTGTTCCTGCGTACGATCAAGTATCGTTTTTTCGTTGATCATGACGTAATGCGCCATCTGTGGTATCTGTATTACGTGCCGCAGACTCTTGCGCCGCTGTTCAGCTTGTTCGCTGCGCTGCAGCTGGGACGGCGGGAAGGCGACGCTTTGTCTGCCGGATGGCATCTGCTTTTCATTCCGGCGGCGCTGCTGATCGGCGGCGTTCTGACCAACGATCTGCATCTGATGGCGTTTCGAATCGTTCCGGGTGCCGTAACACTGGAGGCCGATTATACCCACGGATGGGTGTATTATCTCGCAATGGCGTGGACGATCGGGCTGCTGCTGGCGACTGGGGTTATGCTCTACTGCAAGTGCCGCGTTTCCGAAAGCAGGCAATACGCGTGGGTGCCGCTCTGTGTGTTTGGAAGCGGGTTCGTCCTCTGCCTTCTGAGCTTTACCGACGTCTATCCCCTTCATGAAATACCGGAGTGCGTCTGCCTGACGTTCGCGGCGTCATGGGAAAGCTGCCTGCAGGTCGGGCTGCTGCCGAACAACGGTCATTACCGCTATTTCTTTTCTGAATCCACCGTTGCCGCGCAGATTATGGACGGGCGAGGCCGGCCTGCCTATTGCGCGAAAAACGCGCCTGTTCTCACGCCGGAGCAGCTGAACGCGGCGGCGCGAGCCGCTATCCTGCTGGATGCAGACACGCGGCTGCAAAGCGCGCCGGTTCAGGACGGCCGTGTGTACTGGGTGGAGGACATTTCGAAAATCAATCGGATTCAGGGACAGCTTGCCGAAATCAACGCCCGGCTTTCGGAGGAAAACGAGCTGATTCAGGCAGAAAATGAACTGAAGTGCCAGCGCGCGCAGGTCGAAGAAAAGAACCGGCTCATGGACGAGATGATCGCGCTCGTGCAGCCCCAGCTGTTTCAAATCAACCGGCTTCTGGAAGAAGAAAACGCGCAAGCACTGAACGTTCAAAATCTGAAGCAGGTCTGTCTGCTGGGCGCGTATGTCAAGCGTCGGGTTAATCTTGCGCTGATCTGCGATAAGAAAGCCGTCGTCCCCGTGGACGAGCTGGCGCATTGCATCCGGGAGTCGCTGACGTATCTGACGCAGTACGGCGCTGTCTGCGCGCTGTATCAGGAAGGAAAGGGCAGCGTGAGCAGCCGCGACGTGCAGACTGCCTACGACTTCTTCGAGGATTGTCTGGAGGCCGCGCTGCCCTCGCTCAGCGCGCTGATGGTGCGGGTGGAATGCGGCGAGCGCTTCTCTATTCGCCTGATGATAGAAGAAGCGGCAGGGCTTCCGAAGGTGGACAAATATAGGACTCTGGGACAGTTGATCATTGACAACGCGGACGGTGAACTGTGTGCGACGCTCTCTCTTAGTCAGGGAGGTGAATGCGCATGAATACGCTTCACGCCGGTTTGATGTGCACAGTGCTGTTGGTCGGAACGATTGCCGGTCTGTTCGGTTGCATGAGCGCAGTGCGCTGTCATCGTCGCATTGCGTTTGCAATTTGTCTGGCGATCACTTTGCTGGATTTTGTGCCGCTGGCCGTGCTGCTCTCCCGCTTGTCAACAGACGAGACATTCTCTTCCATTCTCTGGACGGCGGCGCTGCTCCTGACTGCGTTCAGCCTTATTGCGTCATTCACGCTGTGTCATAAGGGCAGACGGCAACTCTCGCCGATTTCCATCAAGGAAAGCTGCGATCATCTGCCCAGCGCGCTGTGTCTTGCGTGGGAAAACGGTCTGCCCTGCCTGAAGAACCTCAAGATGGGCGAGCTGAGCCATCAGCTCACGGGCGAGGCGCTGCTGAACGCGAATACCTTCTGGAAAGCGATTGCGCCGCAGCCCATCGCCACGCTGCCGGACGGCCAGACATGGAGCTTTGCGCGGGTGCGCATGACCATGACCGGACGAACTGTTTATCAGATCACGGGTACAAACATCACCGAGGAAGCGCGGCTCCAACGGGAACTGGAAAAAGACAATCTTCGCCTGAAAGCCATGAATCGACGGCTCAGGCAATATGGTCAGGACGTGCAGGAGGCGACGCGGGAGAAAGAGATTCTGCGCGCAAAGACCCGCGTTCACGACGAAATTGGCCATGTGCTCCTGCAGACCCGGCAGTTTCTCTCCGGCACGCAGGACGATGCGGAAAGCGTCTGCGCCGCATGGCGGCAGAATGTCCGGCTGCTGCTGGGGAAATATTCGGATGAACAGCGCTTCGATGCGTTTGCCCAGCTTGCACGCGCCGCGCAGGCCATCGGCGTGACCATTGCGCGCAGCGGCGCATTTCCCCAGGAGGGGACGGAGAGCGCGCAGCTGGTGGAAGTCGCCGCCCATGAATGCCTGACGAACCTTGTGCGCCATGCGGGCGGCACGCGGCTGGAAATCATCGGCGAAAAAAACGCGTCCGGCTGGCGCATCCATTATCTGAACGACGGCAAAGCGCCGGACGGTCCCATCGTCGAGGGCAGCGGCCTGACCGCGCTGCGCGCACGGGTGGAAGCGGCAGGCGGCGCGATGGAGATTGTTCACGCCCCACGCTTTGAGCTGACGCTGACATTGCCCGAGGAAAGGCAGGAAATTTCATGAAATACAAAGTCATGATCGTCGAGGATCAGACCATGCCCCGCGAGCTGTTCGAGCTGCGGATTCAGGCTTCGGAGCACTTTGAGGTGGCGCTCTCCATCGACAACGCCGCGCTGGCGGACGTGTATTGCCTGCGCCTGCCGGTAGACCTGATTCTGATGGACGTAGTCACGCGAAACGGAGAAAGCGGGCTGGACGCAGCGGCGCGGATCAAGCGCGCCTTCCCGCAGATCAAGATCATCATCGTGACCTCCATGCCGGAATGCTCCTATCTGAGCCGCGCACGGGAAATCGGCGTGGAGAGCTTCTGGTACAAGGAGGAGCAGCGCGAAAGCCTGCTGGACGTGATGGAGCGCACGATGGCGGGCGAATCCGTCTATCCGGACGCAACGCCGGAGCTGCAATTAGGGCTTGCCAGCAGCTATGAATTCACCGACCGCGAGCTGGAGGTGCTGCGCGAAATGACCGGCGGCGATACCAATCAGGAGATTGCCGAGCGGCTGCACATGTCTGTGGCGACCGTCAAGACGCACATCCTCAACATGCTGGAAAAAACGGACTTCAGAAATCGCACCGAGCTGGCCGTGCGTGCCCGGGAAAGCGGGCTGGTAATTCTAAACCGGAAAAACTGAATATCATAGCGAAAGAGCTGCCTGCGGGCGGCTTTTTTTGTTTCGGAAGAGAAAAATAGCCATTTGGTTGATGCGCAGCGCTTTCCTTTCTGTTATGCTGGAATATAGAAGGGGGAAGTGCCATGAGAGAGATTGTGGTCAGCGTGCAAAACACGCTGCTGTCGGAGGCCGTCGCGCGGTCGCTTGCGGAAACGGGAGAATTCCGCGTGGAGCAGGTTCTGCCCGGAAAGACGGGCGATACCTTTTCACTCTGCCGGGCAGTGCAGGCGGATATTCTACTGATGGAGGTCAGCCGTCTTCCGGCCTACACATTGGAAAGCCGGCTGAAGCTGATTGAGTGCGTGCGCAGGGAAATGTCGAACTGCAAATTCGTGCTGCTGTGCGATGAAAACAGTGATCCGGAGCTGGCGCACCGGGTGATGATCGTCCGGCAGGATCGATTGATCGATGCTTTTCTCTATGCTTCCGTTACCCCCGCCTATCTGACTGCCGCGCTGGATGCGCTGTGAGAAAGGAGCGACCGCCATGAAAAGACGATGGAAGCGCATTTTCGCCGGGCTGCTTGCCGCGCTGACGCTGTGCCTGTGTTCATGCTTCGCTGGAACCGCGCCAGCTGAAGACATTCCGTCGGTGAAGATCTTCTGGTTTACCCGATCAGGCATGTCTGCTGCACAGGGGTGCAGCTACAGCGTCAGGGAAACGAAACGCGGCCGCTTTGTCTGGATCGATCTGTACTATTCCTGCCATTATGTGCTGCCCATGACCGACGAGGATATGGCAGCGTTTTCCACGCTGCTGCACGAGCTGAATCTTACGGAGTGGAACGGCTTCAGGAAGAGCGATCCCGATGTTCTGGACGGCGAGGACTTCTCGCTGAGCGTCGTTTTCGCGGATGGCGATGAGATTTCGGCGTACGGCTCAAACAGCTTCCCCAGCGGGTATGCGGACAAGATGAGCCGGATCGAGGACTTTTTCCGGGCGCTCATGGAGGATTACGAAATCAATATTCTGGAATAAAACAAAATGAATCGAGGAGGATTGGTGAAGAATGAAGAAGCTCGGAATGCTGGCTGTGTTGTTGCTTGCCATAGGGCTGCTCCTCTGTGCCACCGCCCATGGGGAGGAGCAGGGGGCGTTTTACTATGACGCCAACAACTGGTATCTGTCGCTGCGCGGCGATTTGAGCGGCGATGTGGAGATTCCCTCCATGGTGGATGATTATTACGTCCTGGCCATCGGCCTCAACGCATTTTACGAACAGCACGGCATCACCTCGCTGACAATGCCGGATACGCTGTACGCTCTGCAGGACGGCGCCATCAGTCGCATGGACGCATTGAACAGCGTTACGCTCAACGAGGGGCTTGAGGTGATCGGCACGAACAACTTCAGCAACTGCCCGGCGTTGACCAGCCTGACCATTCCTGCCAGCGTGCGCATGATTGAAGCCGCCATCGGCAGTTGCGACAACCTCAGGGAAATTACATTCGAGGGCGAGTGCCCCCTGTTCCTTGACCCCGCCTTCTGCTTTTTCATGATGCCGGAGGACTATGTGATCTATGTGCCGGAGGATCAGCTGGACGCATACGCCGTGGCGCTGGCTGACTGCAACGGCGCTGCTGAGCACATTCAGTCCAGCGGCAAGCCGGCTGTGATCCCTCAGGCGGAGGACACGTCGAGCTGGTACGCCTTCGACGAGACCACCGGCACAATCACGGGATACAATGAGTATCACGCCTATATCGAGATACCTTCCACGATCAACGGCGTTGCGGTCAAGGCTATCGACGAG
>CAVIFH010000154.1:0-5213 GCA_963641615.1 bacterium
GCTGAACTTCGCCCACGGCGACATCATCATGGTAGGCGCCTATGTATGCTTCTGCGCCACAACCTATCTGGGAATTCCGACCATCGTCGGCATCCTGCTTTCCATGGCGGTGTGCACGCTCCTCGGAATCGTGATCGAGGGCCTTGCCTATAAGCCCCTCCGGGGCACTCCAAGCCTCGCGGTGCTGATTACGGCCATCGGCGTCAGCTACTTCCTGCAGAATGCGGCGCAGCTGATCTGGACCTCGAACCCCAAGAGCTTTACAAGCATCGTATCCAACATGCAGCCCATTCGCCTCTTCGGCAGCCTGACTATCACCGGTGAGGTGATTGTCACCGTTGCCGTGTCCGTTGTGATCATGCTCGGCCTGACCTGGTTTACCGGAAGCACCCGCATCGGGAAATCCATGCGCGCGGTATCCGAGGATCGGGCGGCGGCGCAGCTCATGGGCATCAACGTCAACAGGACCATTTCCATTACCTTTGCCATTGGCTCTGCCCTTGCGGCGGTGGCAGGGGTGCTGATGTGCTCCTCCATCCCGGTGCTTTCCCCCACCACCGGCTCCATGCCCGGCATCCGGGCCTTTACGGCGGCGGTTCTGGGCGGCATCGGCTCCATCCCCGGGGCAATGCTGGGAGGCGTCCTCCTTGGGGTCATCGAGACCTTTGCAAAGGCGTTCCTCTCCACCCAGTTCTCTGACGCCATCGTGTTCGGCGTTCTGATTGTGATTTTGCTTGTGAAGCCTGCCGGACTCCTCGGCAAGCAGGTGCGGGAGAAGGTGTAAGGGTGATGGCAATGAAAAAGACGCTTCTGAAAAAGGATACAAAGGTAAATATTCTGACATATGCCCTCGTCATTGCAGGATACATCATCATGCAGACCCTGAGCAATCAGGGGAAGCTCGGCAGCGCCGTTACCGGCTATCTTGTGCCGGTATGCTGCTACATCGTGCTGGCGGTTTCACTGAACCTGCTGGTGGGCGTGTGCGGCGAGCTGAGCCTTGGCCACGCCGGCTTTATGGGCATCGGCGCCTTCTCCGGTGTCGTTCTGGCAACGCTGCTGAAGGAAAGTGTCCCCAGCCCTCTGCTGCGGCTGATCCTCGCCATGCTCTTTGGCGGACTGCTGGCGGGGGCAATCGGGTTTCTGATCGGCATCCCGGTGCTTCGGCTCCAGGGAGACTACCTCGCCATTGTGACCTTGGCCTTCGGCGAAATCATGAAGAACCTCATCGGCAATATGTATGTGGGCACGGATGAGAGCGGCTTCCGCTTCGCAATCGCCACCTCAAAGCCGAAGCTCGTAGGCGACGGCAAGTGGATCCTGAGCGGCGCCATGGGCATCACCGGCATCAAGCGAATTTCCACCTTTACCGTCGGATTCGGCCTGATCCTCTTTACCCTCTTCGTGGTGCTGAACCTGATCAACTCCAAGGAAGGCCGGGCCATCAAGGCAGTCCGCGACAACCGCATCGCGGCGGAGTCCGTGGGCATCAACGTCACCGCCTTCCGCATGAAGGCTTTCGTCGTCTCCGCGTGCCTCGCGGGTATGGCGGGGGCACTGTACGGCCTGAACTATTCCTCCCTCACTTCCTCCAAATTCAATTTCAATACCTCCATCAATATCCTGGTATTCGTTGTGCTGGGCGGCATGGGCAACATTCTGGGCAGCGTGATTTCCGCCACGGTGCTGTATATCCTGCCGGAAGCAATGCGCAGCCTTGCGGACTACAGAATGATTATCTACGCCATTGTGCTTATCCTCGTGATGCTCTTTACCTGGTCGCCTAAGATGAAGGAGATCAGCTCCGTCGCGGTGGATTGGGTCAAGCATCTGTTTACGAAGAAAAAGGAGGCTGAATTACAATGAATATGCATTATCCGAAGAAAACAATTCAGGTTCCTACCGTAAACACCTACCGTGAGAGCGATGCGGGCAAGCTCCCCGTGCTGGATGTGCGCAACCTGGGCATCGACTTTGGCGGCCTGACCGCCGTTGACAGCTTTAACGTTACCCTCGGCCCTACGGAAATCTGCGGCCTCATCGGCCCCAACGGCGCGGGCAAGACCACGGTGTTCAATATGCTCACCGGCGTCTATCAGCCCACCCGGGGCTCCGTGCTGATCAACGGCATTGATACAAAGGGAATGCCCACCCACAAGGTGACGAAGCTCGGCATTGCCCGTACTTTCCAGAATATTCGCCTGTTTACGGATATGTCCGTGCTGGATAACGTAAAGGTGGGCATGCACAATCAGATCAGGTGCCCCTTTATTTCCAGCATGCTGCACCTGCCCAATTATTACACAGCAGAGAAAAAGTCCAATCAGAAGGCCATGGAGCTGCTGGACTTTATGGGCCTCGCGGAGCTGGCTGACCAGAAGGCCGGGTCCCTTCCCTATGGCGTGCAGCGCCGGCTGGAGATCGTGCGCGCCCTGGCGACCAATCCCTCCATCATCCTTCTGGATGAGCCGGCTGCCGGCATGAACCCCAGCGAGACAACGGAGCTGATGCATCAGATCCGCCGCATCCGCGATACCTTCCATATTGCGATTTTCCTGATCGAGCACGATATGAACCTGGTTATGAACGTCTGCGAAACCATCGCCGTGCTGAATTACGGCCGCCTGATCGCCAAGGGCACCCCGGAGGAGATCAAGCAGAATCCGGCCGTCATTGAGGCCTATCTCGGAAAGGAGGACGCCGAATGAGCATGCTGAAGATCGACGATATCCATGTGTATTATGGCGCCATTCACGCCATCAAGGGCGTTTCCTTCGAAGTGAATGAGGGAGAGATCGTCGCCCTCATCGGCGCCAACGGCGCGGGCAAGAGCACCATCCTGAAGACCATATCCGGCCTGATGCACCCGCGGCAGGGCTCCATCAGCTTCTGCGGCGAGAACATCACCCACATCGAGGCCAGCAAGCTCCTGCCCAAAGGACTTGCCCATGTGCCGGAGGGACGCCGCATTTTCCTGCAGATGACCGTGCAGGAGAATCTGGAAATGGGCGCCTTCATCCGCAAGACCGTAGACCAGAAGGACCTGGAGAAGGTATTTGCCTACTTCCCCCGGCTGAAGGAGCGCCGGAAGCAGGTCGCCGGTACCCTCTCCGGCGGAGAGCAGCAGATGCTTGCCATGTCCCGGGCTCTCATGAGCCACCCGAAGCTCATGATGCTGGATGAGCCCTCCATGGGCCTGGCCCCGATCCTGGTCGACCAGATTTTTGATATCATCAAGGAGCTCCACCGCTCCGGCACCACCATTCTTCTGGTGGAGCAGAACGCCCGCAAGGCCCTCCAGGTGGCGGACCGGGCCTATGTTCTGGAGACCGGCAACATCACTCTCTCCGGCACCGGCGCGGAGCTGGCAAAGTCCGACGAGGTGCGCAAGGCCTATCTGGGCGGGTAATCCGATTTTAACCCCAAAAACCTCTGTTTCACACTGCGTTTTCCGCAGACCGTGATGCAGAGGTTTTGGTGCGTATAGACAAAAAAACAGAAAGAGGATGAATTATGGACGCACAGGAAGAAAAATACATCAAGATGACCACACCGCCGGTGGAGCGGCTGATTCGCCGCCTGGCACTGCCCTGCATCATCAGCATGCTGGTGACTTCCTTTTACAATATGGCCGATACCTATTTCGTCGGCATGCTGCACAGCAATGCCGCCACCGGCGCCGTCGGGGTTGCCTACTCCGTTATGGCGGTGATTCAGGCCGTGGGGTTCTTTTTCGGCCACGGCAGCGGGAATTTCATTTCCCGGGAGCTGGGCAGGAAAAATTATGACGAAGCCTCCCGCATGGCTGCCACGGGCTTTGTGTCTGCCCTGGGGGCAGGGCTCCTGATCTGCATTTTCGGACAGATTTTCATGGAGCCCCTTGCGGTGTTCCTGGGCTCTACGGAGACCATCCTTCCCTATACCATTGCCTACCTGCGGGTGATCCTCCTGGGTGCCCCCTGGATGTGCGCCTCCTTCGTGGTGAATAATCAGCTGCGGTTTCAGGGCAGCGCGGCTTATGCCATGGTGGGCATTGTGACGGGAGCCGTCATCAATATCGGGCTGGACCCGGTGCTGATTTTCGGCCTGAATATGGGGGTAGCCGGGGCAGGCTGGGCCACCATCATCAGCCAGCTTGTCAGCTTCTGCCTCCTCCTTGCGGGGACCCGCCGGGGCGGGAACATCCGCCTGAAGCTGAGCAATTTCCGCTTCTCCCTGCACTACTATTCCTGGATCCTGAAGGGAGGACTGCCCTCCCTTGCCCGGCAGGGCCTTGCCTCTGCGGCGACGATCTGCCTGAATAACGCCACCATGGCCTACGGCGATGCGGCCATTGCGGCTATGGGCGTGGTGCAGCGGGTCATGAACTTCGGCGCCTCCGCCATGATCGGCTTCGGCCAGGGCTTCCAGCCCGTGTGCGGCTTTAACTACGGCGCCCAGCTCTATTCCCGGGTCCGCCGGGGCTTCTGGTACAGCGTGAAGCTCTCTGCGGCAGCCCTGCTTGCCATTGCGGCCCTGGGCTTCTGCTTCGCGCCGCAGCTGATTGCCCTCTTCCGGGACGACCCGGAGGTCATTGCCTACGGCGCCAAGGCCCTGCGCTTTCAGTGCGTCACCTTCTTCCTGCAGGCCTGGGTGGTCATCGGGAACATGATGCAGCAGGCCATCGGCAAGACCGTCCCGGCGACCTTCATTGCCGCGGCCCGGCAGGGACTTTTCTTCATCCCCACCGTCTGGATCCTGAATGCGGCCTTCGGCTTTACGGGGGTGCAGCTTTCCCAGAGCGTCGCGGACCTTATCACATTCCTGGTGTCCATCCCCATTCAGGCGAAGATCCTGCGGGAGCTCCCGGCAGATCAGCCCCAGCAGTAAATCCGGCCGGCTTTCCTGTCATGCGCTGTATCAAAAGGATCGCTGTCAGAAATGACGGCGGTTTTTGGCATTTTTCCCTTGCTGCATTCTCAGTCTGATCGCGATTCAGAGCAGCGCCGGGGCATGCAGCGGGACCGGACATTTCGCCGAAAATGGCCCGTTAAACACAAAAAATTCAACAAAAGCAGCAAGCACACTTGACGAAAATCGACTTTTGGGCTATACTATAGGCATAGTTGAATTAAAGAAACAATGCGTAAGAAATAAAAAACGATTATGTCCTGTCAGTCAGTAAAAAAGAAACGGATATCGCGGAAGGAGCCCAAATGTCTTATATTGTCTAT
>CAVIFH010000155.1:0-5192 GCA_963641615.1 bacterium
ATTGGGGCAAAAGATCCGGTGAAGGCCGCAGATGAATTGTGCGGTGTTGCCTTAGGCATTGCAAGGCGGGCAGAATACCTGTCCCCCATCTTCTGCTAGAATAGCAGATTTGGCTGCACCTGTCAATCCCCGGGATATATGAATGGCAGCGGCGAGTCGGACGCCGGAAAATTACGGGGCGAACTGGCTGTTATAGAGCTTTGCGTAGAAGCCATTCTGTCTGAGCAGCTCGTCGTGTTTGCCCTGCTCGATGATATGGCCGTTCTGCATAACGAGGATCACGTCCGCCTCGCGGATGGTGGAGAGACGATGGGCGACGATGAAGCTTGTACGGCCACGCATCATGGCGGCGAAAGCCTGCTGGATCTTCAGCTCCGTGCGCGTGTCGATGGAGCTGGTTGCTTCGTCCAGAATCAGCATGGGCGGCAGCGCCAGCATGAGCCGGGCGATGCAGAGCAGCTGCCGCTGCCCGGCGGAAAGCCCTGCGCTGGTGTCGGTCAGGGGGGTGTCATAGCCTTGGGGAAGGCGCGTGATGAAGCCGTGGGCATGGGCTGCCTTTGCCGCTGCTTCGATCTCGTCCTGTGTGGCGTCCGGCCGCGCCAGTGCGATATTCTCGCGCACCGTGCCGGATTTGAGCCAGGTATCCTGAAGCACCATACCGAAGTTTTTCCGGAGGCTGTCCCGGGTGACGCTCCGTACATCATGGCCGTCGATGGTGATCGCTCCGCCGTTCACATCGTAGAAGCGCATGAGCAGGTTGATCAGTGTCGTCTTGCCGCAGCCCGTGGGACCGACAATGGCAACCCGTGCGCCGGGGCGGACGTTGAGGTTCACATCCTCCAGCAGCGGCGTCTGCGGTACGTAGCGGAACGCCACATGCTCCAGCGCCACGCGGCCTGTCACATTCGTGAGTGTTTCGGCATCCGGCGCATCGGGGATCTGCTCCGGCTCGTCCATCAGGGCGAAGACGCGCCCGGCGCAGGCAACGGCGTTCTGCAGCTCCGTAACAACGCCGGAAATTTCATTGAACGGCTTGGCATACTGGTTGGCATAGCTGAGGAAAACCGTCAGGCCGCCCACCGTAATTGCCCCCGCCACGGCGGACATGGCGCCCGCAAGGCCGACACAGGCATAGACCACACTGGTGACGAAGCGCGTGACCGGGTTCGTCAGCGAGGAGAAGAAAGTCGCCCGGAGCGACGCCTTGCGCAGCGCCTCATTCAGCGTGCTGAAGCGCTCTTCGGCGCGGGCCTCATAGCCGAACGCCTGCACGACCTTCTGCCCGTCGATCATTTCGTTGAGGAATGCGGTTTGCTCACCGCGGGACTGTGACTGCTCGCGGAACATATTGTATGTCCGCGAGGCAATGAATTTTGCCGCGAACAGGGACAGAGGCGTCAGCACTACAACAACAAGCGTGATTTTCCAGTTCAGACAGAACATGATGCCGAGGGTGCCGAGAATGGTGAGCACACCGGTGAACAGCTGCGTAAAGCCCATGAGCAGACCATCGGCAAATTGGTCCACGTCGGCAATCATGCGGCTGATGATGTCACCGGAGGGATGGCTGTCAAGGTAAGAAAGCGGCAGCTTCTGCAGATGGGCGAAGGCCTCGGCACGGGTATCCCGGGTGACGCAGAAGACGATGCGGTTGTTGACCACGTTCATCACCCACTGCGCCGCGGCGCCCAGCAGCGCCAGCACCCCGATCTCCAGCCCGATGGAGGCGACCGCCGTGAAGACGACCTGCCCCGGCCCGACAATGGCATCCACTGCGTCGCCCACAAGGATCGGAATATAGAGCGTGGCGGCAACGTTCCCTGCCGCGCAGAGCAGCGCCAGGGCGATCCAGCCAGTATAGGGCTTCAGATGCCGCAGCACCCGCCGGAGGGATTCGGAGGAATTGTTTTTCATTGTGCGTCCTCCTTCTTGAACTGAGAGTCGTAAATTTCCCGGTACACCGGGCAGGTCTCCAGCAGGGTGTCGTGAGTCCCAAGGCCGACGAGGCGTCCCTCGTCAAGTACGAGGATCTGGTCGGCAAAACGGATGGAGGCTGTGCGCTGGGAGATCAGAAATGTGGTGGGATGCCACGGCAGTGTACGCAAGGCGCGGCGCAGAGCGGCGTCGGTGGCAAAGTCCAAAGCGGAGGCACTGTCGTCCAGAATCAGAATTTCGGGTTTCCGGGTCAGAGCGCGGGCAATGGTGAGCCGCTGACGCTGACCGCCGGAGAGATTGCGGCCTCCGGCCTCCACCAGATAGTTAAGTCCCCCCTCTTTCCCTGCGACGATCTCGGCGGCCTGCGCCGTCTCAAGGGCCATGGCGAGGGTTTCGTCCGTAGCGTGTTCGTCGCCCCAGAGCAGGTTTTCGCGGATGGTTCCGCAGAAAAGCAGCGCCTTTTGGGGCACCATGCCGAGCTTGGCGCGCAGTCCTGCAAGGGGATATTTCCGCACATCGATGCCGTCCACCGTGACGGAGCCTTCGTCTACGTCGTAGAAACGGCCGATGAGGTTGGCCAGCATGGTTTTGCCGGAGCCTGTGCCGCCGATGATGCCGATGGTCTGGCCGCGCTTTGCAGTGAAGTCGATGTCCGAGAGTGTCGGCACTTCCGCCCCAGGGCAGCGGAACGTCACATGGTGGAACGCGACGGCTTCGTCGGTGTCCACGGGCTGGGGCATGGCATCCGGTGCGGAGAGGGACGGTTCCCGCTCCAGCAGCTGGCCGATGCGGCTGCCGCTGGCAACCGCGCGCGTGATGTTGAGAATCAGGTTGGCAAACTTGATCAGCTCGACCAGAATCTGCGACATGTAGTTATAGAGCGCAATGACCTGCCCCTGGGTCAGCGCGCCGGAGTCGACGCGCACTGCACCGGCGCGCAGAATTGCGACGATGGCAATGTTTACAATCACATATGTCAGCGGGTTCAGCAGTGCGGAGATGCGGCCGACGAAGCGCTGCATGTGTGTCAGGTCGGCGTTTTTCTCCGAAAATGCTTCAGTCTCCCGGTTTTGCAGGCGGAACGCCCGAATGACCCGGACGCCATCGAGATTCTCTCGGGTTGCGCCGAGAACCCGGTCGAGCTTTTCCTGCACCTTGCGGTAGAGGGGGATGCAGGCGAGCATGATCGCAAACACGACGGCGAACAGCACCGGGATCGTCACGACGAAGACGACCGCGGCCTTCGCGTCCACAGTAAAGGCCATGACCATGGCGCCGAACACCACAAAGGGCGAACGGAGCAGGAGACGGAGGGTCAGGTTCAGGCCGTTCTGCACCTGATTCATGTCGCTGGTCAGGCGGGTAAGCAGCGTCGGGGTGCCGACCTGATCGAGGTCAGCATAGCCGAGCGTCTGGATGTGGGCAAAGAGCGCCTCCCGCAGGCTTGCGGTGAAGCCGGTGGCCGCCCGGGCCGCAAAATACTGCGCCGTGACGGAGCACAGAAGGCCAAGCAGGCCGAGTCCGATCATCCAGCCGCAGCGCGAGAGGATATAGCTCTTGTCACCATTTGCGACGCCGGTGTCGATGATGCTCGCGACGATGAGGGGGATGAGCAGCTCCAGCAGTGCCTCGGTCAGCTTGAACAGCGGGGCGAGGATACTGTCGCGGGTATGGGGTTTGAGATAGACGAGGATTCTTCTCATGGAGTCACTTCCTGTTGGGGCATCTGTATTTTCGAAGTTTTCGAATTTCTTCCGGAAATTGCCCGGTGATGCCCTGATTTTCTTGACGGTGGTATTGTACCATACTATTTCCGTGTTTTCCAGCCGGGACGCAAAAAAGTATACGCCGGGTAATGGAATCGGGTCACACATATTTGAGGCAAGCGCCGCACAATTCCCCTGCAGCGGGAATGATTTTCCTTACGGCTGATATGCGGCATAGGAACGCAGAAGCTGATACAATTGGGGCTGGGAATCCTTCAGCGGCTTTACGACGACCGTATTGCCGTCTTCCTTCTCCTCAAATGTTGTTTTTCCATCGCTTTCCACAGTCACTGCCCCGCGCACCGGCGCTTCAAAGCAGGAGGCGGCGGAAGGATCCAGTGCGTACGCAACAATCAGAGGATCCCACCAATGCTCTCCCACATTGCTCGGCACATCCTCAGGATCCCATCTGCTGAAGGTCAGGTAAAGGAGAGAAGATGGCTGATCTGCATAATCGGCCAGCACATCCTCCCGGACGCAGGGATAGTCCATGCCGGCTTCCAAGGGCAGCAGGACCAGATCCGTCGGCCAGGTCTCCAAGACATTCTTTGCCAGGGGAATATCACCCAGCACATTATACTCTGCATATAGGTACTCCCCGGGGACGTCGATTCTCGCTACCTTTTCAAAGCACCCGGCCATAATGTACAGGGTTTTTACCTTGCGCTCCACAAGTTCGCGGCCTGAGAGGGGAGAAATTTCGTCCGGTTCGGAATCCAGCAATTCTCCGATATTGCTTGCCATGCCGACGCAGATGATCACGGCACTCTGATCCGGCAGCTGCGCCAGTGTCTTCCGGTAAACCTCGCAGCCTGTCGGGCGGTCGGAAATATCCGTTCCGGTGCCCTCCAGCAGCGGTGTACCGTCTTCATTTGTTTCCTCCGTCAGGCTGTAATAAGGCGTAAGTACAAAGAGATCGTGACTGCCCTCCACCAGGCCAAGGGGAATATCATCCGCCTTGTAATAATGCATGGCACAGTCCAGAAAGCGCTGACTTTCCTCATGCTTTGCGCTGGACATCACGGCATCTACCCGGCAGACGCCGTCTGCCTGCAGGGCAAACAATGCCTGCATGGCAAGAAGATCATCCGGGCAGTTGCCTATATCCGTATCAAATATCACATGAGTAACAGCCTCGTCCTGTTCCTGCTCTGTGTTTTTATGTGAAATGACCCGGAAGCATATAAAAACAGCCGCGATGAGCAGCAAAACAATTATCACCATCTGAATTGATTTCCTTTTGTTCATATTGATTCTTCCCCTGTTTTCTTATTTACGGATTCACGCGCAATGAAATTCTGCCGCCTCTTTCGGTCCGTGCACCGAGGCGTAAAATTCTTCGGCCCTATCTTAGCATATTCATCGTCCCAGGTAAAGCAAAAACCATATGGTGAATGACATTGCGAAGTCCTGCAGCAGTTTGCCGCCTGCACAGGACCTATGCGGCAATGCATGAGGAGCTGGAGAGCCTGCGCCACATCGGCCCTGACG
>CAVIFH010000156.1:0-5156 GCA_963641615.1 bacterium
GCCATGACCGGCGTAGACTCTACCGAAATAAACGAGGAAGCAGTCTACACGCTGCAGGTTGAGAAGGCCTAAGCCGTAAATCCCGCGGCTTTGCCAAGAAAAAATGATTTTCCCCGCATCGCGCACGTTTTGCAGTTCCTGTGTGCGGTGCGGGGGGATTTTTTTGTGTCCACTCCGACATCCCTTTTGCCTATTGCAAAGCGAATTGTACCTATGCTATTATAATGGTGCATAGAGAGAACGAATTTATCTCGAATCAGCACAGACAATTGTAATAATCGTACATATTTGGAGGACGGCATGAATATTACGGTCTTACAGGACGGATCGGAGCGCATTCGCTATAATAACCCCGGGGTTCCCATTTATGTCTGCCGGGGGAGTTTAAGCGGCTTTTCCGGGATGGCGGCCCTGTGCCACTGGCATGATGATGTGGAGATTTTGCTTCCACTGGAAGGATATCTTCGCTATAACGTAAACGGAATAGACACGGATGTCAGAGAAGGGCAGGCGATTTTCGTCAATTCCCGCATGATGCATTTCGATTACAGCGCGGATGGGACGGACTGCCGCTTTCTCTGCATTGTATTTCGGCCCCAGATGCTTTTTGGAAATGAAGATATTTCACAGAAGTTTATCCGACCGATCCTGTCTGAAATTCAGGTGCCGTTCCTTATCTTGGAAAATCCGGAAGCAATTGACCAGATCCGCAGGGTAGACTCCCTCTATCGGACCCAGCCTCCCGGATATGAGTTGCTTGCACTCTCGGCGCTGACGGCGCTGTGGCGGGATATATATGTGATGATTCAGAGCATGTGTCTGATCCCGGCGCCGGAAAATAAGGAAACAGCTGTGGTTCGAAAGATGCTGGATTATATCCGCATCCATTACGCCGAGCAGGTTACGCTGAAGAGCATTGCGGCCTCCGGCGGGGTATGCAGGACCCTTTGCTGCCGTATGTTCCGAAAATATCTAAATCGGACTCCCAGCAACTACCTCAATTCCTTTCGGCTGGAGAAAAGCATGGAAATGCTTAAATTTACGGA
This sequence comes from bacterium, assembly GCA_963641615.1. Classification (GTDB taxonomy): domain Bacteria; phylum Bacillota; class Clostridia; order Oscillospirales; family Oscillospiraceae; genus Faecousia. The sequence goes on from CAVIFH010000156.1 coordinate 1,047, forward strand.
TATGCCCATTACGGAAATTGCCGCCAGCTGCGGCTTCTCCAATTCCAGCTATTTTTCCAAATCCTTTCTGCAGGTAAAGGGCTGCACGCCCACGCAGTATCGCAAAATCTAGGCTAAATGTGCGGCGATATTTATTTCATTTCGCACTTTCCAAACAGTCCCGGCTGTGCTAGAATACAGCGGCGAGAAAAAATTGAAATCGAGGCATGTTATGGAAGCGTCTCAAATGTTCGGTACGGAAAAAATATGGAAAATTCTGCTGAAACTGGCGCCGCCGGTGATGCTGGCGCAGCTGATTCAGGCCCTTTACAACATCGTAGACAGCCTGTTTGTCGGCCACTATTCCGGCTCCGGTCTGACGGCACTTTCCATTGTTTACCCAATACAGCTTTTGATGATTGCCCTTGCAGTGGGCACCGGCGTGGGCATCAATACGCAGATGGCGGCAAGCCTTGGCTCCGGCAATGCAAAGGAAGCAGATGAGTATGCAGGGGTCGGGACAACACTGGCAGCTGTGATGTGGGTCCTGTTTGCCGCGGTTTGCTGGGCGATTATGCCGGCCTACGCGCGTATGTCGACGGATTCAGAAGATGTCATCCGGGATGTGATCACATACGGGCGCATTGTGTGCGTATTCAGCGTGGGACTGTTCCTGGAAAGCATCTGGACAAAGGTGCTTCAGGCAAACGGAAATATGAAAACGCCTATGTACGCGCAGATCTTCGGCGCCGTTGTGAACATTATAATGGATCCGCTGCTGATTTTCGGCCTCTTTGGCCTGCCTGAGATGGGTATTGCGGGAGCTGCCGCTGCCACTGTGGCGGGGCAGATCGTGGCGGCGCTGATTGTGATGAAAAAAGGGTACAGAAAGTCTCCGGACAGAAGGGTATACCCCCATCACATCCGCAGAATTTTCCACTTGGGTCTTCCCAATATTCTGATGCAGTCGGCATATACCTTCTACATTCTGGGACTGAACTTGATTCTGTCCGGCTTTTCCGACCAGGCCGTAACTGCTCTGGGAATTTATTATAAGTGGCAGACATTCTTTTTTATCCCTCTGGGCGCGATGCAGACCTGCATTGTTCCGGTGATCAGCTACAACTATGCAACCGAAAATATGGAGCGCTGCAAAAAGACATTGTCGGATTCTGTGATATTCGGCTGGGCTCTGATGGCGGTCGGAACCCTTTGCTTTGTTTCTGTGCCGGAGCAGATGCTTCGTGTATTCTCCTCTGACGAGCTGGTGGTGCAGATCGGGACGGTAGGCTTTCGGTTCGTCGGGGTAAGCTTTATCCCCATGGTAACCTCCCTCATTTTCCCGGTGTTCTTTCAGGCAGTCGGAGCCAGTGCGCAGAGTTCCCTGCTTACGGTCATCCGCACGGTGGTCCTTTTTGTGCCCCTTGGATATCTTTTCTCCCGGTTTGGCCTGAACTGGTTCTGGATGACCTACCCCGTAACGGAGACGATCACAAGCCTCGTCGGAGTAACGTGCTATCGGCGCTTTTTGAAAAAACAGGTCATCTGCAGATAAATATCATCCGGGCGTGTTCGTATCATCGAACCCGCCCGGATAATTATTGATATGGTGCTCTCTCAGCGTTACGCTGCTCCGAGATACTCTTCCAGGCACAGTCCTGTGTCCTTCATGGCCATAGATACCTTCGTTCCTACATAGCGGTAATGCCAGTGTTCATATGAAATTCCGGTGATGTCTTCCTTCCCCTCCGGATAGCGAAGAATGAAGCCGTACTCCCAGCAGTGCTCATGGAGCCACACCGGGTCGACAGAGCACACAATATCAAACGCAAGTCCGGTTTCGTGCTCGCTGTAGCCGGGAATGGCTACGGTTTCCAGTGCTTTTTCATAGGCCTCCTGGTAGCTCAGACCCTGATCCTGGTATTCCTGCGTCCGCTCATTGAGGATGGTGTTTTGCTCATCCTTGCTTCGATAGCCGCAGTTTAACCAGCATTCAATGCCGGTCGCGCGGCAGTCAAGGATCATCTGCCGCAGGCTTGCCTCGGCGTCGGCATCCACCCGTGCCCAGCTGTTGTAGTAAACCAGATTGGGTGTATAGCTGTCCGGCATTTTGTTGCGATAGTTTACCAGCAGAATGTAGATGCCTGCCGGGGTAAAGTAGCAGGTTTCGCCATCTATTTCAGTGGGAGAAACTGCCATCGTACCGTCTTCATTGAAATAATACCGATAGCCGTCTTCTTCCAGCCAGCCGGTATACATCGCACCGCTATCACCGAAGTAGTAGGTGCTGCCGCCAATGGTTTGCCATCCGGTGTACATTTTCCCGCCTTCGCCGAAGAAATGGGACCCGTCCGCCAAGTCCACCAGACCATATGCCATGATGCCGCTTGTTTCAAAGAAGTAGTAGGTGCTTTCGTCAATGACATTCAGGCCCTTGACAGGGCAGCCGCGCTCATCTAAGTAGTATGTTCCGTCATCCAATTGCAGCCAGCCTGTCATGATGGTGCCGTCTTCGGAGAGGTAATATTCTTCGCCGTCAATTTCCTGCCATCCGCTTGCAAGCAGTCCGTCATCCAGAAAATAACGTCGGAGATTGTCCACACTCTGCCACCCGGCAGCCGGAATACCGCTGTTCAGGAAGTAGTGCATCTGGCCGTCTATTTCTACCCAGCCTGTCCGCATAATGCCGTTTCCGCCGAAAAAGTAGTGATTTCCGGCGATGGTCTGCCAGCCCGTGACCATGGCGCTGCTTTGCCCGAAATAGTATGTGTTTCCGTCCTGCTCCATCCAGCCGGAGACAGGGGTGCCGGACGCATCCAGGTAATAGTAATACCCGTTCTGCTGCACCCATCCGCTTCGGTCCAGGTTTGCGGTATAGTGCCAAAAAATTCCGAATGCCGCGGCAATGGCGATGACCGCAAGGCAGAACACCACGATCAGTGTACGGGTTTTTGATTTCATTCGATTCGCCTGCTTCTCTGTATTTTACGCCCATACTAGCATATAAAATTTAAAATTTCAAGCACAGCGGGAGATCCGGTATGCGGCACATGTGCCGGATGCAGTCTGAGCCTTCACAATTGCGGCAAGATGGAAATTATGGGTATGCGCATACCTTCTCAAACGGAGCGGTGTATTGCTGGGTTATTTTCATTACGAATCTTAATGCAGCCTGCAGCATTCACTTTGACAATTGGACAATCAGCACAAAATACCTTCGGGCAAATGAATTTATCTTTACAGAAATTCACCAAAGTGGTACAATATGCCATATATTTATAGCCGGTTTTACGGTGCTGTCTTGAGAAAAGACGGCAGCGAAGATTATTTCGGTGAATCATGGATGACTTAACGGAGGTGATTGCATGAAATTCTCTGACAAACAGTTAAATGAAACATTTAAAGAGCGGCTGAAATGGATGCATGGCAGCATCGATTCCTATATTGCGGCGCATTATCAGCCCCCTTATGTGGAGCATGACATTGGCTTAGAAGAGTGCGATGAAGGTAATATATTTGAAACGTCCTGCGTTGGTTCAGCCCGTCCAAAGGCTGCTTTTAAGGGGAAAGCTTTTTCATCTGCCGTTGGAGGCCCACCGCCATGCTCCGCTGCCCCGGCGATTGATGACTTCCTAAAGCGGCAGAGTGAAACCTTTTCTCAGATGCTGCTCCGCCTGATTGATGAAAAGAATCTCAAGGATTCGGAAGTTTACCGAAATGCCAATATTGACAGGCGCCTGTTTTCAAAAATCCGCGGTGACGAAGAATACATACCCAGCAAGAAAACGGCAATTTGCTTCTGCATGGCGCTGCAGCTCGACATCGCGCAGTCAAAAAAGCTTTTGGAGACAGCAGGTTACGCGCTGTCAACATCATCTAAATTTGATTTGATTATTATGTATTTACTCGAAAACAGAGAGTACAATGTGGTATTTGCCAACATCGTGCTTGAAAGCTACGGCGAGAGCTGCCTGACAAGGTAAATGTCCCTTCAGAAGCGACCTTTAGAAGCTTAAATTACATTAATATGTGCTTACCAAATAAATTTAATGCTTTTACGGCAGAAAGGCGGCACATATGAAAAAAGGATTAGCAGAGCTCGTGTTCATTCTTGATCGCAGCGGATCTATG
>CAVIFH010000157.1:0-5136 GCA_963641615.1 bacterium
CTCTTAGAGGAAGCTGTCACGCGAACAGCGTGACTGATAGAGTGATTTTAAAATCCCTGCGCCGCAGCGCACCTCTCCCTTGGCTCTCACTCTGGGGGTGGTGCTCCGCGCAGCGAATCTCGAATCTCAATGATTGCCGGTGGCAATCATACATTAGCGTATGGCGACGCGCGCACGCCGTGCCTGAGGGCAAATCCAATTATGAGCCGTACGCAGCATTTATGATAGACCATTTTTTCCCCCCGCTTGAGTGCCAACTCGGCCTCCGGCGGGGGAAACCTCTGCGGATTGATGATTGATTTTTAGCATCAATTGGGATATACTGTTCATCAAACACCCCGCCCCAGCATGCTTGAGGGAGTAAGCTCCTTAAGAAGGCTTTCTCTCAGAGGAAGCTGTCAGCTTAAGCCCGCTGACTGATAGAGTGGGTTCAAAATGTCTGCCAACCGGCAGACACCTCTTCTAATAATAAAAGAGAGGAATTCAGAGGAATTTTTTGAAAATCACTCTCTCCGACGCGCTGATCGCGCGCCACCTCTCTCTGGGAGAGAGGCTTTGTCGGAAACCTTTGCATTACTCGCTTGATTGGACAAAAACAAATCCATCGCAACATGCATGAGGCAGATTTTTAAAAGGCTTCCTCTTAGAGGAAGCTGTCACGCGAACAGCGTGACTGATAGAGTGGATTTAAAATATTCCTTATTGATTATCACCCCCAAAAAAGATTTGAGGTACTCAAAATGTCGCTACCATATGAGGGCAGTTACATTGGCCTTGCGAAGGGCTTACGGAAAGGCGCAACAAAACAGGAAAAGCACCTGTGGTATGATTTTCTGCGTGATTATTCGCCCCATTTTCAGAGACAGAAAGTAATCGGGCAATATATCGCCGATTTCTATTGCCACAGAGCAGGGCTTGTCATTGAACTGGATGGCGGTCAGCATTATATGGTTCATGGAATGCAGCAAGATGAAATGCGTACAGATACTCTGGAAGAGTACGGAGTGCAGGTTTTGCGATTTTCCAATCAGGATGTAAACTGTAATTTTACCGGAGTTTGCGAAGTAATTGATTACGCCGTAAAAGAACGCATGAAATCGGGCAACCAGAAGGTGCAGCTTCCGTTTATGGAGAAATGAAAGCTACTCCTTAAAAAGGCTTCCTCCCAGAGGAAGCTGTCACGCGAACAGCGTGACTGATAGAGTGAATTTAAAACATCTGCCAACCGGCAGACACCTCTTCTAATAATAAAAGAGAGGAATTCAGAGGAATTTTTTGAAAATCACTCTCTCCGACGCGCTGATCGCGCGCCACCTCTCTCTGGGAGAGAGGCTTTGTCGGAAACCTTCACATTGGTTTGTCTGATTTGACAGAAGCCAAACCCGCCGTTGTCAGCGGCAAGTAGTTCGTAATGACCCGCCGCAGCGGAAGGCTTCCTCTTAGAGGAAGCTGTCACGCGAACAGCGTGACTGATAGAGTGATTTTAAAATCTCTGCGCCGCAGCGCACCTATTCCCTTGGCTCCCACCCCTGAGAGGGCAAATGCAGCCCAAATCAGAAAGAGTTCGTAATGCGCACGCTCTTTCCACCGCAGCGTGTTTTGAAAGCAAATGAAAATTGCCCCTTAAAAGGCACAGGCTAAACTCGGTTGCTTCTTCTGCGGAACAAAATTGCCGCATATTTCATAACGAAACCGATAGTTGCCGCAGCACACAGCTAAAAACATACATCATATATACATTATTTGCGAGGATATCATATTGGAAAAGTATAAGAATATAAAATGGGCGCTCTTCGCCTACGATACCGTCATTATGGTGGCGGTGGGGCTGATGCTGCTCGTTTTTTCCGGAGACGAGCTGGAGCCTGTAAGCGTCGTGAGCTTTATGGTCATTATGTTTGCCTGCATCTCCGCTGTCCGCCTCTGCGGTAAAATTTACAGCCAGGTCTGGCGCTACGGCGGCATCCAGTGCTATATGCGCCTGCTGGTTACGGATGCGGCGGCGTTTGTGATCAGCTATGTTCTCACACGGATTTTCATCCGCCAGCGCATTGCCATATCCCGCCAGGCGGCCATTTTCTGCATCAATCTTCTCAGCGCCCTGGCCATTCGCATGGTCTACCGCTATGCCTATAAATGCGGGGATGAATCCACCCCCCTGGGCAGATTTCTCCTCCTGCTCCTGCGGATCTTTGCCGGTGAAGAGGTAATCGGCGAGCGCACCTCCCATTCCGGCCGCATCCGCATTGCCATCATCGGCGCCGGCCGCGTGGGCGTCAGCCTGGCGGATGATCTGCTCAATAATCCCGGGGCAGCTTATCTCCCCAGATGCTTTGTGGACGTGGACGCGGAGAAAGTGGGCAGGAATATCCGCGATCTCCCGGTCCTTCCGGAGAGCAGCACGACCCTTGCCCACATGCGCGACCTCGAAATTCAGGAGGTGGTTTTTGCCATGCCGAACCTGAATGAGGATGCGAAGAAAAAGCTTTTTGAAACCTACGCCGGGGCCGGCTACCGGGTGAAGGTCTACGATGCTCCCACCATGCAGACGGCGGGGGAGCGCAGGCAGCTTCGCGAGTTTGACATTGAAGATCTGCTTTTCCGCAAGCCGATTTATGTGCTGGATGAGCGCACCTCGGCTTACTATCAGGACAAGGTCATCCTGATTACCGGCGGCGGCGGCTCCATCGGCAGTGAGCTCTGCCGCCAGATCGCGAAGCTCGGCCCCAGGCAGCTGATCATTCTGGATGTGTACGAGAACTGTGCCTATGATGTGCAGCAGGAGCTGAAGATTGCCTATCCGGATCTGGACTTCCGAGTGGAGATCGTCAGCATCACCAATGAGACCGGGGTTGCCCGGGTCTTCCGGAAGTATCGCCCGGAGATTGTCATCCATGCCGCTGCCCATAAGCATGTGCCTCTGATGGAGAATAACTGCATCGAGGCCGTGGAGAATAACGTCTTCGGTACCCTCAATGTGGTGCGCTGCTGCGAACGCTATGGTGCCGCCCGCTTCATGATGGTCAGCACCGACAAGGCCGTGAACCCAACCAACGTCATGGGGGCTACCAAGCGCCTGTGCGAAATGATCGTGCAGGCCTACTCCGTGGGAAGCACCGTCAAGTACAGCGCCACCCGCTTCGGTAATGTCCTTGGTTCCGCAGGCTCCGTTATCCCCCTCTTTAAGCGCCAGATTGCCGCAGGAGGCCCCATTACATTGACGGACCGCCGCATTTCCCGCTATTTTATGACCATTCCGGAGGCATCCCAGCTGGTGCTCACCAGCGGTGCCATGGCGAAGAATGGGGAGCTTTTTGTGCTGGATATGGGCAAGCCGGTGCACATTCTGGACCTTGCCGAGAATATGATACGCCTCTCCGGCGTCCAGGGCATCCGCATTGTGGAGACGGGCCTTCGCCCCGGCGAAAAGCTCTATGAAGAGCTCCTTGTGAAAACCGAGGAGATGGACAAGACGGATAATGAGCTGATCTTCATTGAGCGGGATGTGCCCGTGACCATGCAGGAGCTGGATAAGAAGCTGGATCTGCTGCGTACCGCTCTTTCCACGGACAGCGACGAGGCCGTGCGTGCCGCCATGAAGGTGGCAGTGCCCACCTACCGCACCGCGAAGGAGCAGGGGATTGAGTCCTGAGGAGGGCTTGCTTGTGAATTACAGAAATCTGGAACCCAAGGACGATACGGCCATTGCCGAAATCATCCGCAAAAATCTGGAAAAGGTGGGCCTGAACATCCCCGGTACGGCCTATTTTGATAAAGAACTGGATCACTTAAGCGCATATTATGGTTGCGCCCCTGAGAAACGGGCCTATTTTGTTGCCCTTGACGAAAACGGGAATGTTGCCGGCGGCGTGGGCATCGCTGAGTTCCCTCTGTTTGATGGCTGCGCCGAGCTCCAGAAGCTCTATTTAAGCGATGGGGCGAAGGGAAAAGGCTTTGGCAGGGCGCTGCTGGAGCTTGCCCTGCAGCAGGCAGGGAAGCTGGGGTACCGGCGGGTGTATCTGGAGACCCACACCTGCCTCGGCACCGCCGTCCATCTCTATGAGAAGCTGGGCTTCCGCCAAATTGACAGGCCCTCCGGCGTCCTCCACAGCACAATGAACCTGTTTTTCCTGAAGGAGTTATAATAGAGCGGCCGAAATGAAAAAAATTAAAATCCACTCTTGACAAATGCGTGCTTTCGTTGTAGAATAGCCGAGTTGACAGAAGACAGCTTTGGTTTTCTTCCTCATGGAGAAGTCGCGTAGCTGGCCGAGCGCGCACGATTGGAAATCGTGTATACCCCAAAAGGGTATCGAGGGTTCAAATCCCTCCTTCTCCGCCATACATATAAGAACGGTTATTTTGATAAAATAGCCGTTCTTGTTTTTTGCATATTCTGCCTGCCTCAGAGTTCCTGGCGCAGGCATTTTTGCTTCTAATGCATCGGGGACAGAATCCTAATCTGCCGGGATATCAGCCGCACGAGTCTGAAACTTCACGTTCGCCGGAGACCCGCGAGCGGGTGCTTCGTCCGCTGCGCATGATTGGGGATCACTGCGAAAAAATGGTGATGTCTATGGGCCGCAGCTTCATCAATTCCTGCGATGGTATAAAATCACTGAATATCTGATTGACTGGCTCCTTGCCGAATAAGCAGTGTATTTTCCTTCCAAGCGCATTCAAAGCATCTGTTCGTATGAGCGGGTGCTTTCCTGATAGAGACAAGCCTCAAAACAGGACTTCAGGGAGCGTCTGCGCCTTCTGCGTTGTCGGTACGGCCTCCGACGCAACCGGATACCCGGCTGCGCCGGAACGCACAAGAGTGTCCGTTTTTCATGCACAGCTTCTACATTCGGTTTCTGAATGTTGCAGATTGGTTGCTTTTTCTGCAAAAACGAGACAGCGGCACACATTAATCTGATTTTAATACAGCCATGTAAAAAATTTTGTTGAATCCATATAAAAAATTATCAAAAATTGCTTGATTTATTTTCCGTTATCCCGTACACTATAACCATGGATTGCTATACCCGCATACAGCCTCCCCGCCGCAGCGTGTATGAGGAAGTAAGCTCCTTAAGAAGGCTTCCTCCCAGAGGAAGCTGTCACGCGAACAGCGTGACTGATAGAGTGAAT